>CAZJCN010000413.1:0-2456 GCA_964544195.1 uncultured Phycisphaeraceae bacterium
TCCACTCGGCCCTCGCTCGCTGCGTCGGGCCGTCTGCTCAGGCCCGTGCCGGTCGGCCTGTCCGAGTACAGACGCCTCTAACGCCTGCGAATCACGGTGGCCGGCTATCCCGGTCGGCCTTTCATCTACCTAAACTCTAATCGGAGTAAAGCCATTTGTAAAGAAAAATGTATCCTATTATCTCAATTCTCCTCGCGACACCGGATTCGCCAATTACGGGGATCTCGCTAATCTGAATGGGCTTGACCGAAGACATGACCACAACCTTTTAGTTCTGAAGCGTTAATGACCCAACTCAGTGTCAATGTGAATAAAGTCGCCCTGCTACGGAACGCCCGACCGGGCAATATTCCGAGTGTCACTCATGCTGCAAAACTGGCGTTGGACGCGGGATGCGCAGGCATTACGATCCACCCCAGGCCGGACCAGCGCCACATCCGCAGCCACGACGTGGACGACATCGCTCAACTGCTTGCCGACCCGGCCTATCACGACCGGGAATACAACATCGAGGGTAATCCGTTCCTCGGCCATTACATGGAGCACGTCCGGCGGGTGCGACCCGATCAATGCACCCTGGTTCCCGACAGTCCGGATCAGTCCACTTCCGACCACGGCTGGAACGTGGAAGCTGAATGTGAAAAACTCAAACCGATCGTGGCGGAACTCAAAGCGCTGGGCTGTCGTGTCAGCCTATTCATGGACCCGGACCCGGAGCAGATCAAGCGTGTGCCTGATCTCGGAGCGGACCGGATCGAGCTTTATACGGAAAGTTACGCTGTGGCTTATGCCAAAGGCGGTAAGGATCTGGAACAGACGTACTCCCGCTTTGCCAAGGCGGCAAACTGTGCCACGGGCTTGGGCTTGGGCGTGAATGCCGGGCACGATCTGAACCTGCATAACCTCGGCCGATTCGTCACCATTCCTAATATTCTGGAAGTATCCATCGGCCACGCGCTGATTGCCGACGCCTTGGAACTGGGCATGGCCGGCGCGGTCAAGGCATATCTGAAAGTGCTGGCGGATTCACGTCAGAGCTGACCGGCTAGATCCGGATTCGTCATCCCACTTCGTTCAGGTGTTCGTTCACATGGGGAATAAATAAATAAACACCCCGGCCGGTTTCTACCGGGGTGCGTAGCTTTCTCCCACTCTGTGGGACGGCTGATGCCGTCTGAATGGCCCTGGGCCGACCGGAATATCCTCCTCCTGAACTCCCCTCCCGCCGATCGGCCCGGGGTATGTCATAAAAGCAACAAGACTACAGCGGATTCCCCAGATTCGATTTCCTCGGATTATTCAAGTCACATCAGCGCCGTAATTCGGCGCAAGAATGATACTCGTGCATCGGGAGTAATCGCGTATGCATTGACAAACCAAAAAGTTGTTTACGTGTATCGATTTGAAAATGATGATCTGTTCTCATCTGCTTCCCGGCCTCCATACCTCAGACAGAACGGTATTATTTTACCAAACGCTCGCCGGAAGTGGAGAGGCCTATTATTACAAATCACAAGTTTGTAACAGAGCGGACAGGCCAAGGGCATCATCACGCACAGCGAGTCGATCGTATCAATTCCTGACTTCTGCCAGCGCCTGCCGGGCACCTGTTAACAATCTCGTTAATTCGTCCGGCATCTCCCGCCCATGCCAGCGCTGTGTCAAGGCGGCAGTGTGACGATCGATCAGCACTTCAGCACGAGCAATCCCAAGCGCCTTTTCATCATCCTCCAGTGAATCAAGATGTTGGAGCGCAAACCACACCGCCTGAAGCATGATGATGTCACTGACCGAATCCCGCAGCAACCGCCCCTCGCCTTCGGTGGGCAGAGCCAAGGCGCTTTTCGCAAACTCCACCCATCGACCGAGCAGGACCGCCCATGTCAGTTTCCCGACGTCCAAGGGACCGTTCGACGTTGTGGTGTCCGGTTTCTGATTCATCAGCTGTCGAGTTTGACCGGCTGACCGGTCTGAGCGGAGAGGTGAACCGCCTCCATCTTTTTCATGTATTTCAGGCCTTCCACAAAGTCCGGGCTGACGCGGCGTTGTGTTGGCGGGACGCCGGCACGGGCCGCACGGACCGCGGTGATAAAGCTCCGTTCGACCTGCCAGCTGCACATCAGTTCCTCAGGCACGTCGGCCGGCTTGAGCGGTTCACCGGTTTTACCGAACAGGAGCTTTCCGCCGACGGGGTATCGGATCCGACCGAGTGAACCATAGATGGTGATGGAATTCATCGGCGGCTCCTGACTGACTCCCGAATGATGCTCATGGATGATGGCGCCGTTCTTGAGCCGGCCTTCGATTAAGACGACCTGCGGAATCTTGATCTCGTAAGGCTTGCCGTCGGCATCGGTCTTGGTCGGGACCGGGGTATAGGTCTGGGCCTTGAGCGTGTCGTATTCCCCTACCCATGCGTTGAGAACTTCCGCCCAGATCCCGACCTGCATGATCTG
>CAZJCN010000414.1:0-2446 GCA_964544195.1 uncultured Phycisphaeraceae bacterium
CGTCGATGACGGTAAAGGCTGCGAACAAGTAACCGGCGTCATTGTCGATCTGACCATGGGCGAGTCGGCCTTGAACCTGATCGACCTGGCCAAACGACATCCTGCCAAGCCCCGAATTATCGCGTATGCCCCGCACGTCGAGGTCGCGATGCTAAAAGCCGCCAAGCAACACGGTGCCGATAAGACTCTGCCTCGCGGCGCTTTTTCCGCAACCCTGCCCGACCTGCTGAGCGAGCTGGCAGGCAATCCGTGATACGACACTTAAATCAAACGCTGATACAACGGGTGTTTATTCCGGCATATCCACGATACGGATCATGACCGGGTCCCCTTGAACCACATCCATCTCAGCGATCAGCTTCACTGCATCATCCAGATCACCCTTGCGGGCTTCGTGTGTGACAATAACAACGGGAACATATTCACTGCCCGGCTCGGGTTCATGCTGCAGCACCGCCGACAGGCTGATCCCCCGTTCACCCAGTTCAGCGGTCACCCGTGCGATCACGCCGGGCCTGTCCACCGCGTTGATCCGCAGGTAATACCGGCTGACCCAGTCCCGTTCAGGCACCAGCGGAGCCGGGTCGTGCAGGTCAGGGGTCAACTTCATCTGCGCAAATGCCGTGGGATACCAGCCCGAAGCAATGTTCAACACGTCGGCCATCACCGCACTGGCTGTAGGCATCCGGCCGGCACCTTGCCCGTAGTAAAGCGTGTGTCCGACCGCATGGCCGTACACACTCAACGCATTGAACGCCCCGCCGACCTGCGCCAGAAGCTCTTTGTGATGGATAAAGCACGGCTCAACACCAACGCGGATCGTGTCCCGTCCGGGTTCCCGCTCGGCTATCGCCAACAGCTTGATGTCATAACCAAGCTCGGCCCCGAACTTCAGATCGTTCAGGTCCAGCGTATCGATGCCATGGGTGGGAACCAGATCGGCCGTCAATCGAACCCCGAAGCCCAGCGAAGCCAGAATGGCGATCTTGTGCGCCGTATCTCCGCCGGTCACGTCAAGGGTTGGATCAGCCTCGGCAAATCCAAGCTTCTGCGCATCAGCCAGCGCATCGTCATAGGTCTTTCCCTTACCGGTCATCTCGGTCAGGATGTAATTACATGTGCCGTTGAGGATGCCATAGAGCGCGTCGATCCGGTTCGCCATCAGCCCGTACTGCAAGGCGGTGATACAGGGGATGCCGCCACCACAGGACGCTTCGAACGCAATGCTGACCCCGTGCTGCCGGGCCAGGGCAAAAAGCTCAGGCCCCTGCTCAGCCAACAGAGCCTTGTTGGCGGTAACAACATGTCGGCCTGATTCCAAGGCTCGCCGGACAAACGTACTGGCGGCCCCCGTACCCCCCGCCAGCTCGATCACAATCGACATGTCAGACGTGTTGAAAAACGCCTCCACATCGTCCGTCACCACGGCCGGATCAACCAACCCCGAGGCAATAACTTTATCTTTCGCTTTGTCCAATAGGCTCCGAAGGACCACCGGCCGACCGATCAGCTTCTCGTAGGACGCCACCTGCTCTTGCAACAACGTCACCACGCCGCCACCAACCGTACCGCATCCGATCAAACCAACGCCAACTGCCGATTCTGTCACGCGAGGACTCCCTGTCTGATGTACAACCTTTCGGGCCAGATTTTCCGAGCAAGATACCAGCCCCCCCACCTTGGAGCCAAACACGGCATCCCATAGGTCTATCCGGACGGCATCGGCTGTAAATAACAGCCTTGGGCGGCTGTCCGATCGAGCCAACCCCGGCTACAATCACAGCATGAGCAAGGTCCAGCCCCCCACCGATGATGACCAACTGATCATGCCCCTGTGCGCGATCTTTCGGAGGTTCCTCAAGCGGCAGGGATTAAAGTTCACCACCGAGCGGGCCCAGATCCTCGATGCCGTCCTCGGAAAATCCGGCGTCTTCGAAGCCGACGAACTGCTGCAGGAGATGCGGGCCGCCGGCCATCGGGTCAGCAAGGCCACCATCTACCGCACACTCAAGCACCTCATGGAGGCCAAGATCATCTCGGAGGTTCTGATCGACTCCAGGCAGGCGCATTATCGTCTGTCCTTCGGCCGGGAACCGATGGGACACCTTGTCTGTGTCGAAACCAACCAGATTATCGAGTTCTCCGCCTCGGAACTGACGGAATTGCGGAACCGGATCTGCAAGGAACACGGCTTTGAGCCGGTCAGCCACCGATTTGTGATCTACGGCATCAGCCCGGAAGCCCAGAAGTTCGAGCAGGCCTGAAGCCCCCCGGGTTTCCGAACCAAGCACAATGCCAGCCTATTCTCCCTCGTCCAGATCGCTCTGCTCGATCGGACGACTGATGACATACTTCCCGTTCAGCCATTTCCCAAGGTCCACCAGCTTGCAACGCTCGCTGCAGAACGGGAAATAGGACGACTGTTCCGACACCGGTTCCCGGCAGG
>CAZJCN010000415.1:0-2423 GCA_964544195.1 uncultured Phycisphaeraceae bacterium
AGGCTGGTGCCGAACGAATAATCGGTTTCCAGCACACTCGGTTCATGGAACGAGATGGAATACCGGCTGACTTCATCGCCGGGCTGCAGCGACAGGGCAAAGCTCTGACCGGCTCCGCGGAAGGCCCGACCGGTAAACAGTTCCTTGGGTGTCTGTGGCACGTCCGTGATGTCAAAGTTTCGCTGCCTCAGATCAATCGCCCCCAATACGCCGGCATCCGAGCTGATCCCTGCGCCGAAACTGACCGAGCCGGTCGTCGCTTCGGTGACATCGATCAGCACGTCTCGGGTCTCGTCGCCGGGTTGTCCGAGGATCGTGACCGTCCCCTCGGTGAACAGTCGCCCGTCGGTTATCCGTCGCCGGGTCAGATCCACGCCGGTTCTATCGAAGCGTCGGCCGGGGTCCATCCCGCGAACCTGACGTAAAACGACCTTCTGTCGGGTCAGCTCGTTTCCGGTGATGCTGACCTTCCCGACCACCGAGGGCACGCCCTGTCGAATCCTGACTTCCAGATCGACCAACGGCTCGTCAACGTGAGGAAGCGTGGTGATGGATACCTGCACATCCAGGTAGCCCAGTCGGCCCAACAGGTCTTCGAGGGCCTCGGCGGACCGCTGCACCTTGTTCTGTGAGTACACATCGCCCGGTGCCAACAACAGGTGTTGACGGATTTGTGAGTCGGGCAGCAGGCGGTCATCTCCGTCCTCCGGGGGGAGGATACGGATCTGATCGACCAGATATTGCGGGCCTTCCTCGATCAGGAAGACGACCACCGCCTCTTTTTCGTCGGGCGACAGCTCGATTCGTCGGCCGACTTGGGCATCCAGATAACCCCGGGCGTTATAGAACTCGCGCAGGCTAGCGGCATCCAGATCCAATTGCTCCCTGTTCAGGTCGCCTTTCTGGAGGATCGGGAAATAGACCTTGCTGCGCAGCTTGCTTTTGAGCTGTTTGTGCGTGAAGGATCGATTCCCCTCGAACCGAATGTCCTTGATCTTGACCCGTGGCCCCTCCCGGACGCGATAGACGAGGATATTGGAATCCTGCAACAATTCCTCATCCACCGAGACATCCGCAACGAAATAGCCTTTGTTCTGGTAGGCCTCGACGATCCGGTTAAGCCCCTGCTCGATCAGGTAGGGATCGGCCGGGTCGCCGGGCTTCAGCAGCACCATCCCCAGCAGTTCCTGGTCGATGATGGCTTTATTCCCGACGACCTGAACATCCTCAAGAACTGCCTGCTCCACGACGTCAAAAATCAGGACCACCGACCCGTCGGGGTTCGGTTCCACCCGGGCGGTCACCTGGTTGAACCGGCCAAGATGGGTCAACCGAACGATGTCCTGCGACACGGTTTCCGAGTCGTACGGCTCCCCCACCGCTGAGCGCACCTGGTTCATGACCAGTTGCAGTGGAACGGTGTTCAGGCCCTCCACGCGGATCTCGGCGATGGGGCGATTCTGCGGGTCGATCCCCTGCCCGAACAGGGAACCGGGGAAGCCAAACACGACCCCTATCAGGAGGCCCAACACCCAGATGAGCCGATAGGCGTGTGGACCTGGTACGGGGGTGTGATGCCGGAGAGTCCGATTCATGTGGCGAGCCTGATCGCGGTTAAAGACTGTTACGGCCGAAGAGTGTAATCGAAACCGCCCCCTGCTGGCGAACCGGGCTTGGGACGAAGGGGAAACAAAAGACCGATTAGGAGAATACTTGCCGGGGGCCGGGCGTGTCTCTAAACTATCTTGTCTTCACGGGTGCGACGCCCCGGCGGCAGGCCCCGTCCCGCGCGGGCCTGAGGCAGCACCCCCGCCGCCGACCCTCACGCCCGGGCTGTTAGTTTACCGGGCAGCCCGGCCGATCACCCGGACCGACCCCAATGCCGTGTGGTGGGCAGGAACGCCTGCCTGAGATACCCCTCGCCTGTGTGCCGATGACCCTGCAAGGAACGTTGATGAGCTCCACAACTACCGAGGACAAGGTGAAGCCCGAGGCCGATCACAGCCTGCCTGCCGACAAGCTGATGGACATGCTCTATCAGATGATGCTGATCCGCCGGTTCGAAGAGCGGACCATGCAGGCTTATCAGCAGGCCAAGATCGGCGGGTTCTGCCATATCTATATCGGGCAGGAGGCTACCGCCGTCGGTGCCATCGCCGCCCTGAAAGATGACGACCCCGTCATCACCGCCTACCGCGATCACGGCCACGCGCTGGCCCGCGGCATGCATCCGAACTACTGCATGGCCGAGATGTACGGCAAGCTCACCGGCTGCGCCAAGGGCAAGGGCGGCAGCATGCATATGTTTGACAAATTGCACCACATGTACGGTGGGCACGCCATCGTCGGTGGGCAGTGCCCCTTGGGGGTCGGGCTGGCTTTTGCCATCCAGTACGAAAAGAAAGACAACGTCGTGCTCTGCT
>CAZJCN010000416.1:0-2417 GCA_964544195.1 uncultured Phycisphaeraceae bacterium
CCTGACGGCTCCGGCAGGTTTACCGGGGGCGGCGATAAGGCTGACCAGTTGCTGAGTACGATATTCAGGTCGCCAAGACCGATAAACCCGTTGGAATCGAAGTCGCCTTCTTCGATCCCACTGGCTCTGGCGTTCCAGTTGTTCAGTACGATTGCCAGATCGTGGATCCCCACCTGTCCGTCGAGATCCGCATCCCCGGGCATCCAGGGAACAAGACGCATCAACGGGTCCCCCACCACCGTATTGACAAATGACAACTGCGGAGTCGCCGACCAGGCAGCTTCGGCTAAGGTCATTCCGCTAAGCAGCGACTGCCATAGCACGTCCTCATTGGCCACCGTGGCGGTACTGGCTGTCGGCTCCTCGACATGCCCCAATGCGGCGGTCCCGCCAAGCTCAATCCATTCACCGACCAGGCCTTGCCCGTATTTGTTGTTACCCGATTGAAAGCTGTATGCGTTAAAGCTTTCCCAAGTATGAAAAACCGCCCCATTCGCGATCCCGAACTCAAAGTCTTCCATGTACCCCGGCCCGGATCCATGCGACCCGTGTCCCACATAGCCGATTACCGGAAAGGGAGTATCCGTGATCACCGCGTTGGTATTGTCATAGACCATCAGCTGGTCGGCCGGTTCCAATACATTGAAGCCAAGAGCAGCCATACGATCGACCGTGGTGGCGGGTGCGTCGGGGTCATCATCGAGCACCACGATCTGTTGACTCGGGATATGGGCGACAACCTGAGCCCGATCGATCATATCTTTCACATCATCGACTGAAAATGCGTCCAACCGCGTGGCCAACCGCATCCCTTCCACCGCCGGGTTACTATGATCGAACGGCTGATCGGATTTGAAATACGGGTTGGACGCGTGGTGGTGGGTCGGATAGGGAAATGAAGGTTGCGACATGAAAGCCGCCTGATCGCCCATCATGTCGGCGGAATTGATCATGTCGATCCGTGTCAGCTCGCTTTCCAAACTGGAATACGGCTCCCACCAGTCATCCAGAAGCTGCACACCAAAAGGCGCTCCCCGCCAACCGGGATAATTCAGGGGATTCGGCGAGTCATTGCGGATCCGAAGGGGCAAGCCTTTTGTCGTCACAATCACATCGATGTCATCCGTCAGCCCGGCCAGGACCTGCGGCCTGATCACGTTCAGATATTGATCCTGGTCGATTTCCTCGGCCGCACTGACACCATTCAACCCCAGAAGATTCACGCCGGGGTGAACCTGTGCATAGTAATTGGCAATATCAGCACTGTCCTGACTGGCAGAGTTGTAAAGTACCAGTACGTTCTGTGGTGTAATACCAAACGTAGAATACGCCTGCCATAACAGCAGAACAAACGCCACCGCACTCCCATTCAGGCCAAGAAACGAGATGCGGATGAAGTGATCGCACTCACGGACAAACAATCCTGTCTTCCTCCCCGTCCGTTAAGGACAATCAACCTGAAGGCTACCAAGCTCTCCGTACCCGGAAGTGATATCCGAATGCGTCAGCTAGCGGCTGATAAGGTTAAGGGCGTGTGAGGAGGAAGAACCAGGGAGAATGGTCTCACACCCTACGAAGCTGCCGAGACCCCGCAAGTCCCAATCCAAGGGACAGAAGCGCTAAGGATGCCGGCTCAGGCAGCGGGCTGGGCAGGTCGTGAGAATTCGCCCAGTCGGCATGGACCGTCGCCGAATCCCATTCGGGGGCCGCTGCACTGGTAAAGATTAAAACCGCGCTGCTGCTGTTGACCGGGATATTCCCGGCACCCGCAAAATCCCACGCAACCGAGGTCGGCCCAGACCCCACATAAGCGGCATTGTTGGGGTCCACCAGGCCGACACTTGAAACGAAACCGACGGGACCCAGCGGCTCATCGCCATCCAAGCCGACGGTAAACTGCGTGATCGGTGTGGCCGGGTTGATCCCGGTGATATTCTCGATCTGATAGGCGTAGACGTAGTCTGCCCCACCACTGGGGTCCTGACCTGGGAAAGCGATGTTGAAAGCACCCGGAGCAAAGACTGCGTAATCGACGGTAGCCGACACACTGAAGCCGAAGAAATTATCGGTAAAAACCTGTGACCCGGTAAACGCCGGGATGGCGGCCCCGCTATTGGCCGCGAGTATGCCTGCTTCCGCGTGTCCCCCGACCGCAAGCATGGCTGCGACCGTAAGCCCCAATACGCCTTTCCGTGACGTTCGTGTCAACATCCCTTTACTCCCTGATGCAACAGCCTCAATGGCCGTTTATTCCGTCGTCCAAACTACACTGACGCACTCCTGTAATTCCAACCTTACATGTAACTCAGGCTCTGCGAGAGCCATTCCAGCCATCAGCCATGTCGTCATTTACGGCGACGCAGCACCAGTACGCTTCCCAAACCCATCAGCGCCAAGGACGCCGGTTCGGGGATGTC
>CAZJCN010000417.1:0-2405 GCA_964544195.1 uncultured Phycisphaeraceae bacterium
TATACCCAAGGTGTGGCGTTGGACTATCGGGGTGATACCATCCATGTGGTCCTGTCATTCAATGATGGATTGGCCGGGCTTAACAAGACCTGGAGCACGTCCGACACCGATTTTGCAACCACCGCTCGAGTCGAATGGCTGATTGACGGCCACTGGACTCACTACGCCAATTGGATGTCGTGTATGCATGACGACCCGGTGTTGGTCCTTGGTGGTGCGGTTCACTATCAGCACGGCGAAACCGGCGACGCCACCGAGCCGGCTGACATTACCCGCTGGACCGCGGACCTGAACTGGGGCATGAGCGGCGGCAACTTGTTCATTGCCCTGATCGGTGACCACCAAAGCTCGGACACCGTGGAGATCGACCGACTCGGTTTGCTGGTGCAGGCCGGCGTATTCCTGACCGAAAAGCTGGAGCTATTTGGTCGATACGAATGGGCGGACCTGGATAGCGACGTCGACGGGCCGGATGACCTGAGCATCGTCACCGTTGGCGGGAACTACTACGTCAGCGGCCATCGCGTGAAAGTCACTGCCGACGTGGGCTTCGGCCTAGAGCCGGTACCGGCCACCTTCTCGAGCAATATGGCCGGCTGGCGTACCGATCCGACTGGCAAGGACGGCCAGGTGGTTGCCCGGGGGCAGGTGCAATTGCTGTTCTGATTTCAAGAGCCATTGACAAGGACCATCCTCCAGACTCAAAGAGGGCACAGGAGCACAGCCATGTTGGTCAATATCAGGAATATCTTTAAATTCAACAGTATCTCCAAGAAAATCGCGGTTATGGCATCGGTTCTGACTGGTGTCCCGGTTATTGCCGTGACTTGGCTGGCGGTTACGCAATCGCAGCAGGCACTGGATAAATTAGCCGCACAGGACCTCAATCACGTTACGTCATCGTTATTGCAAATGTGCAAGACACAAGACGAACTGATGAACGCCAAACTGCGTTCGGATATCGGGGTGGCGGAAAGCCTGCTGGGTTCCGGCCTGGACGGTTGGGACAGGATGGTTGAAGTCACCACAGAGACGGCCGAGGTCGGAACTTTCAGTGTTCCTGTTGCCCGGCTTGGCGACGTGATGCTGACGGGTAATAACAGCTTTCCTGATCGTGTGACCGAACTGACCGGGTCCACCTGTACGGTTTTCCAGGTGGTGGGGAATCGGTGGGTTCGTGTCGCAACCAGCATCCGCAAGGATGACGGAAGCCGGGCTGTGGGTACGACCATCGAGTCCGATTCACCGGTATTCAAAACGGTCATGTCGGGCAAGACCTATATCGGAACGAACGAGATCCTCGGCAAACTCTACGAAACCGTTTACCGTCCTCTCTGGGATGAGGCGGGCAACGTGCAGGCGGTTTTGTATGTGGGGGTTCCTCACAATGAGTTTCACGCTCTCAAAGCTGCGGTTGAATCCGTCAAACTCGGCGAAACCGGGTACGCTTATGTGATGCGCGGCGACGGGGTTCTGGTGATCCATCCCAGCAAGGTCGGCGCTGACCTGTCGAAATACGATTTCGCCCAAGAGATGAAAAAGAACAAGCGAGGTTGGGTGGAATACGTATGGGAAGGCCGACTGAAGTTCACCGCCTATGAGTATTTCGAGCCGTATGACTGGATCATTGCAGCCGGCGCTTACGCCGACGAATACAACGCCGCAGCGACCAGTATCCGTAACAGGATGACCGCGGCCGCCCTGGTCTTTGTTGTACTGGCGGCGCTTCTGGCCGTTATCCTTGGGAATAAGATCGCCTACGGCGTCCGTCGAGTGACCGATGCGATCCGGGAAATCGCTCAGGGCGACGGCGACTTGACTCAACGGCTCAGGATTCGATCGACGGATGAAACGGGCCGGCTCGCTGAAGAGTTCAACACATTTGTCAGCAAGATCCACGACCTGATCGTCGATGTCGCCGACGCCACCCGTGAAGTCGCCGGCGCTTCAACACAGATCGCTGCCAGCAGCGAAGAAATGGCTGCCGGCATGCAGCAGCAATCCGACCAGGCGACCCAGGTTTCCTCCGCAGTGGAGGAAATGACGGCCAGTGTCACCGAGGTGGCCCGTAAGAGCGCCGAAGCCGCTCAGAGCGCCAAGGACGCCGGTGTGCAGGCTCAGACCGGCGGCGAGGTCGTCGACCAATCCGTCGAAGGCATGAAGGAGATCGCCCAGGTCGTGAATGAATCCGCCGGGGCTATCAACGAGCTTGGCAAGCGTGGTGAACAGATCGGACAGATCATCGGCGTCATCAATGACATCGCCGACCAGACTAACCTGCTGGCGCTCAACGCCGCGATCGAAGCGGCTCGTGCAGGCGAACACGGACGAGGATTCGCGGTCGTCGCCGACGAAGTCCGCAAGCTCGCCGATCGGACGACCAAGGCGACCGAGGAGATCGCCGA
>CAZJCN010000418.1:0-2405 GCA_964544195.1 uncultured Phycisphaeraceae bacterium
CTAGTTGCCAGAAAAAATAGTAAGGACCATTGTTGTTCAATTCATGAGATAGAGTGCAAAACCTGTTGTGAGCGTAGTCATGAGGGGGTGCCGGTGCAAGCGGTTCACAAAGGGGTTGTTGCTGTTGGATCGGTGGTTCCAAAGACATTGGCGCAACAGCGAGCGGGTCTTGTCATGTTGCCGGGGTCCTTTGTTGTGGAAAATTACGGAATATGAAAACCAGGCTTAAGCGACGCTGTCGCATGCAATTAGCCTGTTAAATCCGGGGGAATGGAGCCTTTGGGTGACGGTTTATCCGCTTGCGGTTATATTTATCGGACCTGTTTTAGGTTTCGACGTTTTTGTCGGGCGGGTTCCCGCAGCCGTCGATAAACCCGGCAACAGGGCTTGCTACGCAGGCCGATCCGTTGTGATCGGCTCCCCCGAAACCCCCGAACCCGCTTTGTATTAACTCTCACACACAACGCAGTGTCCTCGGCCCAGTGGTACGGAGTATCACGCAACCGAAAGGAATTAGTTTTGAGTTTGACCTCGATGACGCACAAGCAGGGACGCTTGTACCTTCTCCTGGCAGTTTGTTTCACTTTTGTTTTTGCTGACCTGGTTCACGCGGCTTATATCCAGCGCATCACCGGGATCCGAGACGGGCAGACCGTATCCGGTGAAGTCATGGTGGAAACGGTTGTGGCGGACGCCAACGATGGCCGGGATTATGAAGTCCGGTACCAGGTTGACGGCCCGACCAGCTTCATTATGACGGCTCGGCGGGCGCCTTATGTTCTGGCAGGTCGACGTACCGGCTGGGACACGTCCAACGCCGAAACCGGCAATTACCGGCTGACCGCGTACCTGATCACCGACGGCCGTGTGATCGATTTTCGATCCGTGTCATTCAGCATCGGGAAGGCGTTGAAAGTATCCCGCATTGTCGGGATCAATCGCGATATCGTGCTGTCTACTCCGACAACGGTCGAGGCGGTGATCCGCGGCGGGACGCCGAGTAAGGTCGTGTTCGAAATCAAGGGGCCGAAGAGCATCACGCATGTCGAGCGTGATCGGCCTTACTTTCTGCTCGGAGACAATCACGAGTGGGACATCAATCAGATGCCGGTCGGCGATTACACGATTGATGTCACGGCATACGACGGGAACACGCCGGTTCATACGCGGTCTTTGCCGTTCCGAATCGAGCGAGATATCCGGATTCGGCGTGTCATCGGGATCAACAATGACATGGTGGTGACGGGACCGGTTCGTGTCGAAGCTGATGTGATCGGGGGGAAGCCTTCAAAAGTTGTGTTCAAGGTGACCGGACCGAAGAAGGTGTACGACGTGGAGACCGAGCCGCCGTATGTCATGTTCGGCGACGGTAACGAGTGGGATACCACGAGTTTTCCTGAAGGCCGATACACGCTACGCGTGATTACCTTCTCAGGGGAAGAGCGATCTCACAGCCGAACACTCACGTTCGAGATCAAACGGCCGAGGACAAAACCGGAACCGGAACCGACGCCGGAGCCGACGCCGACCCCCCGGCCCAGACCTGACGTGACGCCTACGCCGCGCAGCCGGAACTTCTTGGGGATGAACCTCGCGGAGTTGACTTATTACACCCGTGAATGGGTATTTGTGGATGCGATGAAACAGGCCCGGATGTGGCTGCCGACGCGTCCCGGGAGCAGTGATCCGTGGGACTCGGGCGAGAATCTACGTCTCAACGCCAACGGTTGGCCAATCCTCCGTCCGGGGCAGGCGGCGCACACCATCATGTACCACGATACGCTCGGTTCGTATCCTGCTGGGCGTTACGTATGCACGTGGGAGGGCGACGGCGACGTCGTGCTCGGGTGGGATGCCCGTGAAGTCAACCGCCGAAACCGACGAATCGTTGCGCAGGTCAATCCGACCAACCGAGGCATCTACTTACGGATTGATCGTTCGAATCCTAACAACCCGGTTCGTAACATCCGGGTCTGGCTGCCGGGGTTTGAAGATGCGCAGTCACCGTTCCATCCGTTTTATCTGAAGCGACTCAAGCCGTTCAGCGTCATACGGTTCATGGACTGGCAACGCACCAACGGCTCCGGGATCGTGAGTTGGTCGGATCGTCCCAAGCCAACCTATTTTACTCAAGGGACAGGCGATGGCGTGGCTCTCGAGTACATGATTGACCTGTGCAACGAGCTGGGGGCCGATCCGTGGTTCTGCATGCCGCATTTGGCGAACGACCGGTACGTGGAGAATTTCGCGAAGCTGGTCAAGTCGAGATTGCGGAAAGACCTGAATGTGTATGTCGAGTGGTCGAACGAAATCTGGAATTCACAGTTTCCGCAACACCGCTGGGTGAGGGGGCGGGCTGACGGTCGATCTCTGTCGATGGCTTTTCATCGCGTATGGGCCGAGGA
>CAZJCN010000419.1:0-2400 GCA_964544195.1 uncultured Phycisphaeraceae bacterium
CGACCACCACCGAAACCTATCTCACTCGCCCGGTTGCCGACAGCCTGATCGTCTTCGAGAGCTTTGCCAGCAACTATCCGGGCTATACCCCGTCGAGCTGGAACTTCAACCACGATCCCAGCGCCATCGGGCACCTCGTCCACACCACCGCCAGCGAGACGGACATGCTCAATTTCCTCGACCTGGCGGTACAGCGAAACGCCGGCCAGGTCTACATCACCGACGATGTGATGAACAACCCTTGGGACAGGCTCCCGACGTTCTGGAACGCCATGGTGGATCAGATCGAGCAGATCAACAACAACACCCCACCGCCGCCCACCGGCGGCCAGACGATGAGCAACCCCGTCCCCAATGGCGCTATCAGCGTCACCAGCACCGACCGATCGGACTGGGCATCCATCCCTGCTTATAACGACGACGGCGACGACACCACCGGCGAGGTTGATTATCATTCGGTGCAGATCGCTCACGACGACAACGATTTCCTCTTCCGGTTCCTGCTCAACAGCTCCGTCCCGTTGGACTTTCATCACAACGTATTTCTCGATACCGACTTTGATCGCAACACGGGCTACATCGGGAGTGGGAGTCAGTTGCCGATCGGCGCGGAGTACCTGTTGCAGGGCTCGACGGTCTATGCTTTTACCGGTGCGACGCCGACGAGCTGGGGTTGGACTGCGTTGGGAACCCAGCCGGTCAACGCCACACCCGATACCGACATCGAAACTAAAATCCCACGTGCCCTGATCGGTAACCCGGACGGGTTTGATTTCACCGTCTTCGCGGATAACAGTGCCGGCCCCGATGATTACTACGCCAACCTCGGGCTCGATCCGTTTCGGTATCTCGTTCAATTCCTGTCCGGCGATCTCGACGGTGACGGGTTCGTCGGGATCAACGACCTGAACATCATCCTCGGCAACTGGAATCAGAACGTCGCCGCCGGTGATCCGCTTTCCGGGGACCCGTCGGGTGACGGGTTCGTCGGTATCGACGACCTGAACCTAGTCCTCGGCAACTGGAACGCGGGCACCCCGCCGAATGAAACCGCCAACATCCCCGAGCCGACGGGTATCGTGCTTTTGATTTTCGGCGGGATGCCCCTGCTGGCCCGGCGGGCCTGATCCCTCTTACTTTATGCGCTTGGGTCACTTGGATTCAGTCCAGATCTCTCGGTATTCGGGGGGACCTGTGTCAGGAATGATTCCTTTTTGGGGGATTATTCTTGACCCTTTTAGTGGTTGTATGTGACAATGCAATGAGCACATATCTATCCATGAAAGCGGGGTGGGGCATGACGGAAACCAAGTTAAACATTACAGCCGTCCTGATGTTGTTGCTCGGACTGACGATGCCGGCCGAGGCGGTGATCAGCCGGACTGGACAGGCGTATGGGCGTTATGGCTCAGGCAATACAACGATCGACAGCGCCTCGTTCCCCGGTACACAACTGGGTCCGAACGGCACCACCGGGTACTTCGGAGTCACGGCCCCGACCATCGATACGGGTGGGCAGGGTCAGATCACCGAGTCAATCGGCGTTCTTTCCGCCGCGTCCGGATTTCATGCTTCCAGTAATCACCCGACCGATCCGCTCAACTACTTTATTGTGGCCGGCGGTGGTGCGACCCTGATCCATACGATCGATGTAACCAGCGGAACGCTGCCTCAGTTCACGCCGGTACAAGTCAAGTTCAAACTTGGTGTGGCACATCAGATCGACGCGACCCACACCTTCGGCACCCCAGGCTCGGGAAGCAATAACGCCATCGCACTAGCCAGTGTTCAGGCAAACGTCACCGGGTTGTGCAACACCTTCCTGGGATCCAACGATAATAAGGCGGTCAAGAGTACGCTTGACGGAACCGACATAGCCGTCGGTCTGTTTTCCGGAAGCATGGAAACCGAGTTCATCATCAACTCAGAGGTTGGAGGGACCATCACGTTTGCGCTGGTTGTAGATGCCGATGCCAACGGCGACGTGTCCGGCGTGCCCGACCCCTTGGAGAACCGGACCGCCCATGCCTATGCCACCGTTGCTGTTGCGTACGGCGCGGGCCCCGCCAACGGTGAAGACATCCAGTTGTCCGTCACCGGGCCGTCGGCAAGCTTCCCGGGTTTACAGAACGCCACGCATGCCCACGCACTGGCCAACCTGCTCAACAATCCCTTTGCACCCTTGCAAGGCGACCTCGACGGCGACGGTTTCGTCGGGATCAACGACCTGAACATCATCCTCGGCAACTGGAACCAGAACGTCACCGCGGGTGATCCGCTTTCCGGGGACCCGTCGGGCGATGGGTTCGTCGGCATCGACGATTTGAACCAGGTTCTCAGCAACTGGAACGCCGGCTCCCCGCCGAATGAAACCGCCAACATCCCCGAGCCGGCGTCGCT
>CAZJCN010000420.1:0-2383 GCA_964544195.1 uncultured Phycisphaeraceae bacterium
CGCTGGATTTCAACGCTTCAACAGGCCGATCGTCCTGAACACGCACAGCGACCAGCAGGCCCTGCTCGTCCCACCCGAGCCAAGCTTTGGCGTCAATGTCTTGCGGATCGTAGGTCCGGCCGCGGTCTGCCAGGAACCCGATCGCTCCCCCATTCCCATTCCAATCGTTCAGGTCGCCGTCGATAACCACCCCCCCAAGGCGCGGGGTCTCGAAAGCAGGCAAGGCATCGCTCGCCCCTGCAGCCAGCGGAACCCGATCGCCTCGCTGCAGCCATTGCACAACTATCGAACTTGTCGGGTCATTAAACCAAGTCAGAAACAGCGTGTCCGGGCCGGTCACATCTTGAGGAGCGATATCTTCCCCCGTCTGGCCCGCTGACAGCGAGGATGCCGAAACACCAACCATAAGACAAAGGATGGCAAGAAACCTGAACGCGCCCCGATCCGTGTCTGGGTTTTTCATCTGAACCATGATACTTAACCTCGGCTCGGTGGTCTTCGCCTGTCCGAACCGGCTCGCTTGGTCATCCGGACTTGAGTATGATGCCTTGTTCGCCACCCAGTTTCAGCATTGACCAATATGGAAGGAAGCACCGTGGCCGAGCGCGTTTATATCCGTGACCTCAAGCCCGCCCAGAATATCGACGGGGTGTTTGCGGTTCAGAACTGCCAGCTTGGGAAGACCAAGAACGGCAAACCCTACATCAAATGCCTGCTTGCGGATAAAACCGGACGCACCCCCGGGCGGATGTGGAACACCACGGAAGAACAGTTTAAAACCCTGCCAACGGACGGTTTTGTCTGGATCGCCGGCCAGACCCAGCCGTACCAAGGTGAGATGCAGATCATCATTCAGGATATTCGGCCGTACGAACCCAGCGCTTCCGACCTGGTCGAACTGCTGCCCTCGACAGAGAAAGACATCGATCAGATGTTCAGCGAGGTGCTCAGGCTGCTCCAGACCCTTGAGCATCCGGCGATCCGGGAGTTGTCCAACCGCTACCTGGAAGACGGCGACCTGATGGACCGATTCTGCAAAGCCCCGGCGGCCATGACGCTACACCATGCATACCTTGGCGGTTTGTTGGAACACACGCTGAGCCTGATGAAGCTGGCCGACACATTGTGCCCACTTTACCCCGAACTGAACCGCGACATCATGCTGTTCGGTGTTTTTCTTCACGATCTGGGCAAGTGTGCCGAGCTGACCTGGGAACAGGGATTCGGGTATTCGGAAGACGGTCAATTGATCGGCCACATCGCTCGGGGCTTGGTCTGGTTGGAGCAGAAGGCGCTGGCTTGTGAACAAGCCGGGATCAAGGTGCCCGACGCGATACTCCGAGTCCTCGGCCACATCATTCTGTCCCACCATGGAACGGCGGAATTCGGGGCTCTGAAAGTCCCCGCCACGCCGGAGGCCATCGCGATCAGCATCTTGGATAATCTCGACGCCAAGTTGAATATGTCTTTGGCGGTGACCCGGAACAAAGATGGCAAATCTTCTGAATTAGATGGTAATTTTACTGATAAAGTCTGGGCACTGGATACAAAGCTCTACCGCCCCGACCCCACCACGGTTGAAGATACGGAATCATAAAGTGAGTCACCCGTGAGTTCAGCCCCCACCGCCCCAAACCTGCCATACAAAATAGCGGTGCTCTGTTACCTGTTCGACGAGCAGGAGCGCGTCCTGTTATTACATCGTAAACGTCCGCCGAATCAGGACCTGTATTCCCCCATCGGCGGCAAGCTCGAACAGGACCAGGGAGAAAGCCCCACCGCATGCGCCATTCGGGAAATCCGAGAGGAAACCGGCCTGACTGTAAGCCCCAATGACCTGCATCTGACAGGCATTGTCTCGGAATGCGGCCACGAGAACGAATCTCATTGGTTGATGTACCTTTACGAATTAACCCACCCGGTGTGGGTCGAACCCGGTCCGATGGATGAGGGCCTGCTGGAATGGCACGAAGCCGGGAGTGTAACAGCGTTAACAATTCCGGTTACTGACCGGGAAGTGATCTGGCCGCTGTTTTGGCGCTATCGTGGCCACTTTTTTGCCGCTCACATTGATTGCCGAAACCATGCGTTACGGTGGCGAATTGAACAACCGGCCGGTGATGTGAGCGATTGGAAAACTGCCGACTAATATTGAAAATATCCCTCAGTACTCGGCTAGTTGTTGTTAAAATATCTCTTGGGTATCATGTTCCGCTTTCCCGGGGGCTACGATTGTTGATGTAGTGCAATACTTAACGCGGGGATGTTACCCGGCGTTGTTATACGCACGGCCGGTGGGGCCGGGCAGAGGTGTCTATCGCAGTTTAACGCAAGGAAAAGAAAGTGAAACGGTACACAGCGGACAGTTCCTCCGGGGCGATCG
>CAZJCN010000421.1:0-2366 GCA_964544195.1 uncultured Phycisphaeraceae bacterium
ACGGATACTCAGCGACAGCCGGCCACGCCGGCGTGAACTTGTCGGCAGACACGAATGACATTTCGTCTTTTTCGTCGTGCCTCCAATAAAGGAGAAAAGGTTACGTTTGCGCGCACGAACGCGTCCGTTGTAATCCCGAACGTTGTGCGAGGTGTCGGCGGCACAAGGGGTAACGATTTTCGAGGGGTGTTGCGATTTTATGGTTGTGAAGTGAGCGATTTTGTGCGCGCCGTAACTGGTGGTATATGCCGGGTTCCTCACGAAAGTTGACGGGGCCAAGCGGAGAGGTGTATCAAGGATTCAAGTTCTTTGAGCGTTGCGGAACTCGGTGGGGGTCATGTCGGTGTAGTCGCGGAAGACCCGGCAGAAGTACTGGGAGCTGTTGAACCCGCAGGACAGGGCGATGTCGGTGAGGTTGCGGTCGGTCTCGCGGAGCATCTGCTGGGCCTTGTGGATGCGGAAGCGGTTGAGCAGCAGCAGCGGCGGGTCGCCGGTCTCGGCCCGGATGATCTCGGTCAGACGTGACCGGCTGAGCCGGCAGGCGACGGCCATGGACTCGACGGACCAAGGGTTGTGGCATTCCTGTCGCAGGCGTTGGATGAATCGGTTGACGCGTTTTCGTGTGGCGTCGGTTTTTCGTTGCGGGGGCTGGGGTGTGCTGTCGAGGACGGAGTGCGTCAGCTCGATCATGGCGGCGGCGGCGAGCGGTCCGAGGCTGGCGCGGGAGAGTGGGTCGTGTCGGTGGGCCTGGTCGACGAGGGTGCGAGTCAGCCAGAGCATACGTTCGGTGAGTCGGAAGACGCGGTTGTCGTTGTGCAGGAGTGTTTTTTTGATTTTTCGAGCGGTATCGGGCTGAAGGCTCATCTCCCGGTGGAAGCGAACGGAGGCGGGCGGCCGACGGTAGACGCGGTCGAGTCGGATGACGACGAAGCACAGGTCGACGCCGGTGTCGGTGTTTCGGACGTCGCCGTGCCATTCCCAGGGCCATGTGAAGAACACGGACCCGGAGGGGACCTCGTATTCGATGTTGTCGACGTGCCAGACGGGGCACCCGCCGGTCACGCAGACGATCTCGAAGCCCGGGTTCCGGTGTGTCTTGAGCGTGCGCAGTTTCCGCCCGCTCCAGTAACCGGCCTCGGCGATGAGGGTCATGCGGAGATTGTACAAATATCCGACGTGCAATTCTGCAAGACGCGGCGCCGGCGAGGCGATAGAGTCCTGACACAACTAGATGCATGACCAGGAGGTTGCCATGAAGATCGGGTGTTTCGCGTTGATCGAGCCGTTCACAACGATGCGTCGTCAGTTTGAAGCGATCCGTGAGTTGGGGATCGGGTACGCCGACCTGACGGACAACCACGACGGGGCGACGCTGGGCACGGAGTTCGGGTTTGCCTCGTCGGTGAGCCTGGACACCAGCCCGGGGCGCATCCGCGAGATGGTCGGCGAGACCGGGATCGAGCTGACGGCGGTGTGTGCCCACGCCAACCTGCTTGATCCGACTTCGCCGGACACCTACGGGACGGCACAGATCATCAAGGCGATCAAGCTCGCGCACTTCCTGGGGATCAAACAGGTGGTGACGACGGAGGGCGACCCGAAGACCGACTTCGGGCACAGCCTGTCACACGACCAGCGGTTGTTCGCGATCCGTGAGAAGCTGTATCACCCGATCCGATGGGCCAGGGAGTTGGGGATCGAGTTGTTGCTGGAGCCGCACGGCATCGTCACGGATGACATCGACGCGCTGGAGGAATTACTGGCGCAGCTCGGTGAGCCGGAAACCGTCGGGCTGAACCTGGACACGGGCAATCTCTGGCTCGGTGGCGGTGAGCCGTTGGCGTTCATCGAGCGGTTCGGGCCGAGGATCAAACACGTGCACTGGAAGGACATGCCCGAAGAATGGATCGCCAAGCGTGGCACGATGTACGGCTGCGGCATGGCGACGATCGCGCTGGGTGACGGCGTGGTGGGGATTCGCGAGGTTGTGTCGGCCTTGAAGGAAGTGGGGTTTGACGGGCCGACGACGCTGGAGGTCGCCGGTGCCGAGGCGGTGCGTGTTTCGGCGGAGCGTTTGCGGGAGTGGTGGTCATGAAAAGCGCGGCGGTGATCGGATGCGGCAAGTATGTCGAGGGCAAGGTCGGCTGGGCGATCGGGCACGCGCATGCCGGGGCATATCTGCAGGCGTTCCCCGACATCGTGTTGTACGGCGTGGATATCAACGACGAGAACCTTGCGGCGTTCGGTGAGCAGTTCGGTGTGCCGGAGGAACGCTTGTTTCGTTCGACACAGGCGCTGTACGACACGGTGACGCCGGACGCGGTGAGCGTGTGTACCTGGCCGGGCCTGCATCACGGGCAGGTGAT
>CAZJCN010000422.1:0-2364 GCA_964544195.1 uncultured Phycisphaeraceae bacterium
ACCAATCCGGAAGTCATCGCCAGTACAAAGCTGATGCCCAGTTCGCCAAACAGGTCTGCGCTTTGAACCAGCCGGCCGGCCATGGCCGATGGCTCAAAAGCCCCTTGGCTCTGCCCGAGGATGAACCAAGAAAATCCACCTGCCGGGAACCGGCCTCGCAGCCACTCACATCCCACCCACGCCAAGGGAAGCAGGTAAGCCATCGATCCGTGATACCGACGGTAAAGCTGATGAACAGCGACAAGCGCCAAGCACCAATACCCCCCCATCAATGCCGCCAGTGCGATATATCCACCCACCGTGACCGGGACAACCCACGCGATCATCCAGAGCCAGCCCGCCCAGAACACGAGAAAGCCCGTCCATGCCAACCGACCCACACTGGCTGACCGTGCTGCCAGCAATCCGGCGGGGACAAGGGCGAAATACCCAAGCAACGACCACCCATGCGGTGCAAAAGTCAACTTAAGCAGAACAACACTGGTCGCCAACAGAAGCAGGTGCAACACAATCGAGCGAATACCGACCCGGGGCAGTGTCACATGGGCTATTGCTTGTGGCTGTGAGCTGACCATTGAACCATTAGGGTATCAGGATCGTGCGGTATCAGTCTAAATCATAGGTGGATCGTCTAAGCCAAGACTACAAGCTGTCAAACCGAGTGACTGCAGACCGGATGGATACCCGTCAAGTAAAAACGCCCACACATCCTTGTGCGGGCGTGATCGGTTTGAAAAACCACCGAGTTACGTCCGTGTCATACCGCCTTGGGATGCGCCTGGTCGTAGGCGTTACGCAGCCGCATCGAGGACAGGTGGGTATAGATCTGTGTGGTGGACAGTGATTGGTGCCCAAGCAGTTCCTGGACACTCCGCAGGTCCGCGCCGTTGTCCAAAAGGTGGGTGGCAAAACTGTGCCGAAGCGTATGCGGGCTGATCGACGGGTCCAAACCGCAGGCCTTAAGGTACTTGTCCAGCTTTCGACGAACCGAACGGGTGGACAGCCGACCGCCGTTCTTGTTGACGAACAACGGGATGGCGGGGTCGGTCAGCGATCGCTGACGCAGCGAGGCGAATCGCTGGTCCGGCTCCAACAAAGTCAAGTAGTGACGAATGGCTGCAATAGCGTGTGACCCCAACGGCACGATCCGTTCTTTTTTCCCTTTACCTCGGATGTGCAGGGTTTGTCCGGTCTGATCCAGGTCATTACGGTTGAGGTCGACCAGCTCGCTGACCCGAACGCCGGTGGAGTACAAAGTTTCGAGGATCGCCCGATCACGGGCCCCCAAGGTGTCCCGGTTATCCGGGGCGCTGAGGAGTTTTTCGACCTGCTCAACGGTGATGGCCTTAGGCAGCCGTTTGGTCTGCTTGGGGGTGCGGATCAGCAGCATGGGATTGGTCTGCACCTCACCTCGCTTGAGCATCCACTTGTAGAAGCTGCGAAGTGTGGCAATTTTCCGGGCGGTCGTCGCCGGGGAATAGCCGAAGCCATCCAAATGGGTCAGGAACCCACGAATGACCATGGCGTCGACCTGCCGAAGTCGTTGTTCGAGACGGGTCAGGGCATCGGAAGGCTGGCCGTTGCCTCCTTGGTCGTCAGCCTGGTGATCGGCCTGCTGGCCCGGTGCCTCGCCGACGAGGTATTCCGCAAACTGTCTAAGGTCGGCGCCATAGCAGCGGGCGGTGTACGGGCTGAAGTGTCGCTCGTGCCGGAGGTAGTTAACGAATTGGTCTAGAGTTTGTGAGTCTGCTGCCATGGCTGTTTCCTCTTTCATCATCGGCCTGTGCGGCTCGCCGGCCACACGATTTATCGAACGCTTGATCGTTGACGGTCCAGCCGGATCGGTTATCGGTCCGCAGGATTTCTCTTGGTTCAGGACGATTGGGCCTCCCGGATCTGCTGTAGCTGGTCGGCGATACGCGATCCAAGCTGATGCGAGAGCATCGCTGCATCGAACCATTGGATGTCTGAGTGAGTATCCCTTGCCATCTCGATAATCTCGTCGAGCAGTTTTGATTCCTCGCCGGGCGCGCATCGGAACACGAAGCGCTGCCCGTTTTTAAGCAGAAGCAGCTCGCGATGGCCGTCCTCCGTGGCACGCTCGTGGAGCGTCGGTCCGGGGCCGGTCGGTTGATTGGTGCGTTGCTCGGTCATGGACACGCTTCCGATCCCGCAACCGGGTCGGCGGCGTGCCTTCCCTCAGGGAGCGGGCTGCTCGGCAAGCCGATGGGATGCCAGCCGTTGAGCCTCAACGCTCAACAACTGTCGGCTCACCGAGTCAATGACAAACTCGGTGTACAGGTCCATGTCGATCTGGTAGAGACGCCAGCCGTGCTTTTCGTGGAGCTTGTCCACGGCACCACG
>CAZJCN010000423.1:0-2334 GCA_964544195.1 uncultured Phycisphaeraceae bacterium
GTGTCGTCCGGTGACCCGTGACCAGGTCAGCCTCAGCAGCACCCCCAACGGCCCATAGATCAGCAGGTTGGTGATCAGGTCGCTGACCCATGCCGGGATACCCAACGATGAAGATGTGGCAGACGCCTGCACCCACCTCGGACTGCTGATCCACGCCCACACCGCCGGGCCTAAGCCCCCGGCATCGTGTATGGACCCGGAAATATCAAACCCGAATGGCAGTAACGAACCGTATACCAGCAGGCACGCCCACCCAAACGCCAGCATCGGTGCTCTAAGCCACCCAGGGCGGTGCCACAGTGCCGAACCGCCCCGCGAGTTACCTGTAAGGTCTTGTTGATCGGTTCGCGAAAGCAACACGCCGCCTCCTGGGTCCGCGTAAACTCTAAAATACGCGCCCGGCTTCCGCTGATGGCCGTGATCGTTTTTGTGACACATCAGCTCCCGGCGTGTGTATAACACGATCAACCGTTACAAACGGAGATAACTTGTCACCATGCCGATTCCCCCGATCGAATCCGCGCTTGAACAGGATGGGCCGGACGTGTTGGTTCGTGTCAAAGTGGTGCCCGGCGCCAGCCGCGACCGGATCGCGGGGATGTTGGGTGACCGCGTCAAGCTGACGACCAGTGCGCCCCCCGAGGCGGGCAAAGCCAACAAGGCGCTGTGCAAGCTGTTGGCCAAAGTGCTGGACGTGCCGCCGCGGGACGTGAGTGTTGAGGCGGGACCAACGCAACCCATAAAGACCCTGCGTGTGGCTGGCATGTCTTGTGCGACGGTGGCCGAGCGTCTGGATCGAGTGATACGGGGATGAGGGTTTGCCGACGCGTTGGTGAGCCGTCATTATAAACGGATGCCGACCGCTCTTTATTATCACGACCGTTTTCTGGCGCACGACACCGGCCGAGGCCATCCCGAACGCCCCGACCGTCTGCGCGCCATCATGCTGACATTGGCGCATGACGGTTTCCTCAAGCAGCTTGATCGACCGAGCTTTGATCCCGCCGACCTAGACCTGATCCAGCGTCTGCACACGCCCGAGTATGTCCAGCGGTGTTTCAGGACATGCCGGGAGGGGGCGCCGTATATCGACGTGCCGGACTCGGCGGTCTGTCCGGACAGCGCGGACATCGCTCAGCTCGCGGTCGGTGCGGTCATTGACGCGGTTGATCGGGTGTTCGCCGGCGACTTTATCAACGCTTTTTGTCCGGTGCGTCCCCCAGGCCATCACGCCGAAGCCGACCGGTCGATGGGGTTCTGTCTGTTCAACAACGTGGCGCTGGCGGCCGATCATCTGGTCCGTGATCATGGACTGGAGCGGGTCGCCGTGGTGGATTTTGATGTCCATCACGGCAACGGCACACAGCACCTGCTCGAACATCGCGACGACGTCCTGTTCATCAGTCTCCATCAGGAACCGATCACGCTGTTTCCGGGAACCGGCTACGCCAACGAGCGGGGTAAAGGCCCGGGCCTCGGCTACACGCTCAACATCCCTTTGCCCCCCGGTAGTGGCGATATCGAATACAGGCAGGCGTTTGAATCACAGGTTATCCCGAAACTCGACGAGTATCGGCCGCAGTTCCTGCTGATCTCCGCCGGGTTCGATGCCGCGGTGGAGGACCCGCTCGCCGAGATGGAGGTCACGACCGAAGGCTTCGACTGGATGACCCGCCAGCTACTAGCCGTCGCAAGCCGACATTGTGACAACCGCGTGGTGTCCGTGTTGGAAGGGGGGTACCAACTCGAGGCGCTCGCCCGCGTGGTGGCCGTCCACGTGCAGGCATTGTCGGAAGTGTAGTTTCACCACCGTCTCACGGTAAGCGCAACCTGTAACGATCGCGCAGGGCTGGATCACTTGCCCTACAATCTGACAATGCAGGACACGGAGAAACAGACCCCTTGGTATCACGATGGGCTGAGCTTTTCATGCACGCAGTGCGGCAACTGCTGCACCGGACCGCCCGGCTTTGTCTGGTTCGATGAGGCGGAAGGCAAAGCCATCGCCGAGCATCTCGGCCTCAGTGTCGAGGCGTTCCACAAGCAGTACTGCAAGAAGAAGCACGGCCGATGGACACTCGGAGAGGTGTCCACCCGTCACGGTTTCGATTGTGTGTTTCTGCGCCGCGATGAACAGGGCAAGGCCCTGTGCTCGATCTACCCCGTGCGACCGACGCAATGTCAGACCTGGCCCTTCTGGCCGGAGAACCTGAAAACCGTCCGCCATTGGGCCCGTGCCGCGCGCAACTGCCCGGGGATGAAGAACGGCGGTAAGTTCTACCCCGTCGAGCAGATCCGTATCATCCTCGCGAAAAACAAGGACGATATCTGATC
>CAZJCN010000424.1:0-2327 GCA_964544195.1 uncultured Phycisphaeraceae bacterium
TCGCTCGCGGTTGTCGGGCAATAAGCACACGCCCGATGTAACAGCCACATACTTGCCGTGGTATCATAAATCTATGGACTCTCTCCAAGGCAAGCTGTTGTTGGCTGCGCCGGCACTGGTCGATCCGAACTTTGCCCGGTCGGTCGTCCTGATCGTCCGCCACGACGAGCAGGGGGCTATGGGGCTGGTCCTGAACAGGCCGACAGGTGTCAAAGTCCGTGAAGCGGTCGTGCCCGACGGCGGGTGGTCATGTACCACTGAAGCGGAGTTGCTGCGAGGCGGCCCCTGTGATGGCCCGTTGATGGTGCTGCACAATCACGCCCAGCTTGCCCAGGAAACCGTGCTGGCCGGCGTCTATTTCACCGTGGACAGTGACTTGGTAAGAGAACTGCTGTCGCAAGAGGTCGACGAAGCCCGCTTTTTCCATGGTTACGCCGGCTGGGCTGCCGGGCAACTCGAAGGCGAACTCGCCGCAGGCGGATGGGTGGTCATGGACGCCACCGAACAGATCGTGTTCCAGCCCGACATGGATACCGAAACCTGGGCAGCCCTGCTCAAACAGCACAACCGGGATGAGCTGAAGTCCCGGATCAACCCCAATCTGATTCCCCCCGATCCGTCAGTGAACTAGCCCCCCGTGAGTACGCTTCCTTCCGTTACGACACTTATCACGCACGGCATTGAATCCGGCCAACACCTGGGTGCCCAGGTCTACGTCTCGCGTGACCTGAAGCCGGTGGCCGATCTCGCTCTCGGCGAATTACGCCCCGGTGTGCCGATGACCACGGATGCCATCCATGTCTGGATGAGCTCGACCAAACCCATTACCGCCATCGCTTTCGCCCAGCAGTGGGAGCAGGGGCGGGTCGATCTGGATAAGCCGGTGGCTGACTATATCCCGGCTTTTGCGCAAGGCGGAAAAGACAGGATCACTCCGCGGCACCTGCTGACACACACCGGAGGATTCCGTGCCAGCCGATTCAAGATCCCGGACGATGACTGGGACACCATCATCCGAAAAATCTGCGAAACACCGATCGAACCGAACTGGACCCCCGGCGAAAGGGCGGGATACCATCTGCATTCCAGTTGGTTCATCCTGGGTGAATTAGTACGGCTGGCTTCCGGGATGCCGTTCCCCGATTACGTTCGTCAACACATATTCGAACCCCTCGGCATGCACGATTCATGGATCGGCATGCCCGCTGATTTCTACCACGCCAATCGACACCGCATCGCCCCGATGCCGAACACCGCATCCAACCCGCCCATACCAAGTGGCTTCGACACCGAACGCTGGTGTACGCACTGTCGCCCCGGGGGCAGCGGCTACGGGCCGATCCGGGAACTGGGGCGGTTCTACGAGATGCTCCTGAACGGCGGTGAACTCAACGGCCGACGCGTCGTGGAACCGGAAACCATCGAACTGTTCACCGCCCGTCACCGTGAAGGCATGCACGACCGCACCTTCAACCACGTTGTCGATTGGGGGCTGGGGTTCATCCCTAACTCCGCGCGATATGGCGTTGAAACCGTTCCGTATGGCTACGGCCCACATGCCTCCGATCAGGCCTACGGCCACAGCGGCTATCAATCCTCCGTCGGCTTCGCCGACCCGGCCTTCGGCCTGGCCGTCGCCGTGGTTTTCAATGGCATGCCTGGTGAACAGGCCCATCACAAACGTATCTATCACGTCCTCGAAGCCCTGTATCAGGACTTGGGCATTGCCGGCTCCTGAATAATCGCCACCATGCCGAGCGGGCGGATACGTATGTATATCATTGTCTCATAGTAATTTACAAACATAGAACAGAAATTTAGGGTGTCACCGCCTGATATATCATGATGTCATGATATAATGAATATATGAGCATTAAGGATGCAAACACAACCCTGCCTCGACCCGCTTTGGAAGAAGCCGCCCGGGTGTTGCGCGTGTTGGCCCATCCGGATCGGCTTCGGATGATCGAACTGCTGATCGCAGGCCGACACAGTGTCGGTGAACTCGCCGAGGCGGTCGGCCTGGCGCCCCCGGCTGTGAGCCAACACCTCAACCACATGCGCGCTCACGGCATCCTGCGCGTCGAACGTGAAGGACGAACCGCCTACTACCAGGTCGACAATCCCAACGCGATCAACGTGATCGACTGCATACGCAAACACTGTCCGGACAGTTAAACCCGGCTCAGGATCAGGGACACAGCCATGCCAGACAATCCAAAACAATCTTCCAGCCCATCCGCTCCACGCATCGTTATCGTCGGCGGTGTGGCCGGCGGGGCGTCAGCGGCGACCCGGGCCCGACGCATGAACGAGCAGGCCGAGAT
>CAZJCN010000425.1:0-2323 GCA_964544195.1 uncultured Phycisphaeraceae bacterium
TTGGCGTTGGCGTCGAGGATACGGTACACGCTCGGCATATCACGAAGACTCCGACCTGCCCGGGCGGTAGATCAGCCACAGGTTGCGGACGTAAATCAACCAGCCCGTGCCCTGACCCAAGAAACCCACGATATCCTTACGCCAGATGAAGTAGGTGATCAGCATCGACGCCCCGGCCAGACTCATCCACCAGAACGCAGGTGGGACAACGGACTGCCTGTGCTTCTCGCTGACCAGCCACTGGACAACCATCCGGCCGGTAAACAGCACCTGCCCCAGTAATCCGAGAACCACCCACGCCACGCCGATCGGCGACGAGATGTTTAACAGGCGGAACCAGAACGAGCGAGAGTCGTCCTTCTGCAACAAAAGCAGTGCATAGTCCTGTGGTGACAGTCGGTCGGTTTCGCCGTGCAGGTAGGTCACCTTGAAGTAGGGGGAGGGGTTGGATTCATCCGGCGGCATCAGCACGGCGGACTCGACCATCACGGGGGTATCATGAATACGCACGCCCGGGGACCACGCATCATGGCTCAGTTCCCAGCCCAAGTACACGCAGCCCAGTAACGCGACGGCTGTGATTCCGATGATCATATACCGGCGTTTCATCGGGTGACTTCCATGACAGGATTCTGTGTGACGGACGATTGCTCGGCAGCGATCGGTTCAGCGGAACAATCCCGGTATCGTTTAGCCATCCACCTGACCGCGAACAGGTCGAACAGCCCCGCCGGACCTCGGCTGAGCAGTCCCAGCCCGTACTTGGTCGTACCGCTGTGCCGGGGATGATGCTTGACCTGGACTTCAACAATCCTGGCTCCGATGATCCGTGCATAGGCCGGCATGAACCGGTGCATCCCTTTGAACTGCAGGGGCAGTTGCCTGGCGATCTCAGCACGGACCACCCGGGCCGAGCAACCGGTATCGCGCACCGGGTCGCCGAGAACCCACAGCCGGGCTTTGCGACCGATCAGGCTTCCGATCTTTCGGATCACGTGATCATTACGATTGGCCGAGCGGTCACCTTGGACGAAATCGGCCTGTCCCTGATCGATCAACCTGAGCATGCCGGGCAGATCGGCGGGATCATTCTGCAGGTCGGCGTCCAGCGTGGCGACGCATGCACCCCGCGCCGCTTGGATCCCGGCGTACATCGCGGCCGACTGACCCATAGGGGTCGACCTGTGCAACACCCGCAGCCAAGGCCTATCTTCCATGAGATGTTTCAGTCGAGTCAGCGTCGCGTCTGTTGAACCGTCATCGACAACGATCAACTCGAAATGAATACCCGCCTGCTCCATCGTGTCGTGGATTCGTCTGACCAGTGGTTCGATATTGTCCTGTTCGTTCAGAGCAGGAACAACGATCGACATGCGCAGGGCGTCATCAGGTTGGGAAGGGGTGTCTGTTGCAGTCATGATTTCGGGGGTATCGTAACGTCTTGTGGCGGGGAGAGCTTCGCCGCGGCAGTGGGGTTCATCAACGGGCCTTTGGACAGCGGGATCAACATCACCGTCATCAGCACCACCGACCAAACCGACCAGCACACCGTGGCCTTGCCGGGATAGTGCTTAACCGCATAGCGGATACTCATCCCAGTGATCAACAGCAGGCTAACGCTCAATCCCAGCCAGAAATACCAAGGCATCTCGGCGACGATCGGTCGAGGAAGGACGCCCCGTGCGATCAGGTCAGTCTGAAAATACATCGCAGCCGGCAGGCCGATCGATACGGACAGGCAAAACAGCAGGTGGGCCCAGCGCACGTAACGCCATATCCGCGCGTGCCGGGCTTCGGCTGACCGATCACTGTATAAGCGCAGGCATTGTCCGATCAGGATACATCCCGCCGGGAGCACCACCAGCACGCCCGCCGCATCTGCTTGCCCCGGCCCCGTCCCTGCCATCAAGACCGTACTCAGCAGCCATGCCCATCCCAGAAAGACCCGCCGACGTACACCCGAGGATGACGCGCTGAACGGCTGAGCGATCGAGCCCAGTAACCACAGCGTCCAAGGCAACAGGATCACAAGAATCCATAACGACCGGTCCCACAACGCCATCAAAAATGCAGTCGGACTGTCGAGTGTCTCGGGCCAGAGTTCGGCAATCCATAACCGCCATACACCGGTATCTTGTTCATGTACGTGGATAGCCCAAGGCATCAGCATCAGGCCCGCGATAAACACCGCTGCCAGCACACCCAGCAGGTGGCTGATCCGGTTGGGGCACATGAAAGTGATCAGTAGTACGGGGACAAGGATATATGGCACGGTGACCAGTCCTTGCATATAAACCGCCATCCCCATCATCACACCGCATGT
>CAZJCN010000426.1:0-2321 GCA_964544195.1 uncultured Phycisphaeraceae bacterium
GTTAAAAATACGTAAGGATGTGAAGTTGTGAATCGAATCATTACAACACCGCCTGCACGTCGTGGAAAGCCGATAAACGCGCCGATTAGACGTGACAGGCCAAGTTGGCCGAATAAGAGATAGATAGTCTGGCAACCGGGCCGGGACGTGTTTTACGGAGTCAGTCACGTCCTATAAAATCAGGCCCGGGAGGGCGGAAATACGATCCCCGCCCGGTTCGTGTCGTCAAGGAGTTGGTACACCGATCCGGTCATCCCTAACCAGCGAGCTTTTATGTTTGAAAGATTTACCGATCGCGCCCGAAAAGTCATGGCCCTGGCCAACCAGGAAGCTCAACGCTTTAACCATGAATACATCGGCACCGAGCACATCCTCCTGGGCTTGGTCAAGGAAGGCTCCGGTGTCGGCGCGAATGTTTTGAAGAACCTCGACGTCGATCTGCGCAAGGTCCGCCTCGAGGTCGAGAAACTCGTCAAGTCCGGCCCGGACATGGTCACGATGGGCAAGCTCCCGCAGACCCCCCGCGCCAAGAAGGTCATCGAGTACGCCATCGAAGAGGCACGCAACCTCAACCACAATTACGTCGGTACCGAACACCTGCTGCTCGGTCTGTTGCGTGAACACGAAGGCGTCGCTGCGCAGGTGCTGATGAACCTCGGCCTGAAGTTGGAAGAGGTCCGCGAAGAGGTCCTCAACCTCCTCGGTGCGGGTGTGGACCCCGAAGAAGCGACCGGGGGCAAAGGGGATGAGCCGTCAGGCTCCGGCAAGCCGGGCAAGAGCAAGACCCCGGCCTTGGACAGCTTCGGGCGTGACCTGACCGAACTGGCGCGCGAAGGTCAGCTCGATCCGGTCATCGGCCGGACCAACGAGATCGAACGGCTTGTGCAGATCCTCTGCCGTCGTACCAAGAACAACCCCGTCCTGCTCGGAGAAGCCGGCGTGGGCAAGACCGCGATCGTGGAGGGCCTGGCTCAGCAGATCGTCAACAACGAGGTGCCTGAGATCCTCATGGACCGGCGGATCGTCGTGCTCGACCTGGCGATGATGGTCGCCGGCACGAAATATCGCGGCCAGTTCGAGGAACGCATCAAGGCGGTGATGAACGAGGTCCGTCGGGCGAAGAACGTGCTTCTGTTCATCGACGAGCTGCACACCCTGGTCGGTGCCGGCGGCGCCGAGGGCGCGATCGACGCGTCCAACGTGCTCAAACCGGCGCTCAGCCGTGGGGAGATCCAGTGCATCGGTGCGACCACGCTCGACGAATACCGTAAGTACATCGAGAAGGACGGCGCGCTGGAACGCCGGTTCCAGACCATCCTCGTCGAACCCCCGAACACGGAAGACACGATCAAGATCCTGACCGGTCTGCGAGACCGCTATGAGGCGCACCACCGGGTGCAGATCACCGACGCGGCGATTGCTATGGCGGTCGAACTGAGCAATCGGTATATCACCGCCCGTGTTCAGCCCGACAAGTCGATCGACGTGATCGACGAGGCCGGCGCCCGTGTCCGCCTTAAGAGCATGAGCAAGCCGCCGGACCTGGCGGACATCGAAGAGCAGATCGAACGGCTGAGCATCGAAAAGGATGAAGCGGTCAAGGCCGCGGATTACGAACGGGCCGCCGAGCTGCGCGACCAGGCCGAGAGCCTGCGCCGTAAGAAAGAGCAGATCCAGAAGGAATGGCGGGACAAGGCCAATGAAATCGACGGCACGGTGGATGAGGAAGTCATCGCCGAGGTCGTCTCAAAGATGACCGGCATCCCGCTGACGCGACTGGAGAAGGCCGAGAGCGAACGGCTGCTGAAGCTGGAGGACGAACTGCACAAGACGGTCGTCAGTCAGCACGAGGCGATCAGCACGATCAGCAAGGCGATCCGCCGGGCTCGGTCGGGCTTGAAAGACCCGCGCCGACCGATGGGGTCGTTCATCTTCGTCGGGCCGTCCGGCGTGGGCAAGACGCTGCTGAGCAAGGCACTGGCCGAGTTCATGTTCGGCGACCCCGATTCGCTGATCCGCATCGACATGTCCGAGTACATGGAGAAGCACAACGTCAGCCGGCTCATCGGCGCGCCTCCCGGATACGTCGGCTACGAAGAAGGCGGCCAGCTCACCGAGCAGATCCGCCGTCGGCCCTATGCCGTGGTCCTGCTCGACGAGATCGAAAAGGCCCACCCCGACGTCTTCAACATGCTGCTTCAGATCATGGAAGAGGGCCAGCTGACCGACTCGTTCGGCCGGCATGTCAGCTTCCGCAACGTCATCCTCATCATGACCTCGAACATCGGCGCCGACCTGATCAAGAACAAGGCCGGCTTCGG
>CAZJCN010000427.1:0-2316 GCA_964544195.1 uncultured Phycisphaeraceae bacterium
CATCACACAATTCACCCAGACGATCAAGCGCTTCCTGATTATCGATCGTCAGCGGTTCGCCGGACGGGTTGGCACTGGTCATCACCAGCGCATCAATCGACGGATCGAGTCTGTCAAAGATCAGGTGGTGGACCGGTGTGTACGGGAGCATGACGCCCAACCGGTGATTGTCCGGTGCGACCGAATCAGCGAGATGGTCATCCCGGCGTCGGGGCGCCAGGACGATCGGGGCTGCGGCTGAGCGAAGTTGAATCCCGGCCGGGCTGCTTAGGTGGACGAGGGAAGAAGCGGATTCGTAAGACCGGCACATCAGCGCAAATGGTTTGTGTTCGCGCCGTTTGCCTTGGCGAAGCCTTGATACAGCCTGCTCATCATCGGCCCGGGCAGCAAGATGAAAACCGCCCAGCCCCTTGATCGCAACCACGCCACCCGCCTCCAACAACCTCGCGGCGCGTTCGACAGGATCGCCTTCAATCGGCCGGCCCTTCGGGTCGACTAGTGACAATGTTGGCCCACAGTCGTGGCAGGCGATCGGTTGGGCGTGATATCGCCTGTCGGCGGGGTTGGTGTACTCGGACCGGCAAGACGGGCACATCGAGAAACGATGCATCGTCGTGTTGGGTCGATCGTAGGGCACCCGTTCGATGATCGTGTAGCGCGGCCCACAATCGGTGCAATTCGTTAACGGATAGGCGTAACGCCGATCCTCCGGGTTTCGGACCTCAGACAGGCAGGCCGGGCACACTGCGCAATCCGTCGCGACCGAAGTGCATGGCTCAGCCGAGGAATCATGCCTATCCTTGCTCGGGGCAATACTGAACCCTTCTTCTGCCGGACAGGGTGCCAGCTCATCAACGATCATCTGGTCAATCAAAGCCAGGGGCGGCCGCTCATGTTTAAGGGCCCGTGAAAACCGCTCAAGTTGAGCAGCCGACCCCTGGGCTTCGATCGTGACCCCCCGGCGATCATTCAGGACAAAACCCGATACCCCACACTGCTGTGCGATGCGATAGACAAACGGCCTGAAACCAACGCCCTGCACCTGGCCCGTCAGGCGCCAGCGTTGACGAAGGATGTGCTTGGCAGACTCAGCGGCGGGGCACATGCCGCACCCCCTTTTCACGGGCCCAACAAAGAGCGTTCAAGGGCAGTGTAGGTGTTGCACCCCCAATGTCAAGTTAATTTTGTCTTTTTATATACCAAGCAAACGCCCCACGGGGCATGCCGCGGGGCGTTCGCGTGTAACACACTGTTTTTTAAGTCATTTACGCAACCGAGGCAGATTTATTCCTTAACCTCGTATTCCGCATCAATCACATCATCGCCGGATTGATTGCCGCCGGAGGTGGCCCCGGCTGTCTGCTCACCAGACTCACCAGACGACTGTGAAGCCGTGGCTTCGTAGATCGCCTTGCCGAGTTCCTGCGCCTGCTTGTGCAGTTCATCCAGCGCGGCCTTGATCGCAGCGGCATCGTCTTCCTTGACCTTGGATTCAAGGTTATTGATCGCCGATTCGATGTTGCCTCGGATCTCGGCTGACACCTTGTCGCCGTGCTCTTCGAGCTGCTTACGAGTCTGGTAGATCGCGTTGTCAGCCATATTCCGAACGTCCACCAGTTCTCGCCGCTTGCGATCTTCCTCAGCGTGCGCTTCGGCATCCTTCTTCATCTTCTCGATTTCTTCCTCCGACAGGCCGGAAGACCCTTTGATCTCGATCTTCTGGCTCTTACCGGTGGCCTTGTCGGTGGCGGTGACGTTCAGGATGCCGTTGGCGTCGATGTTGAACTCCACCTCGATCTGCGGCACGCCGCGCGGAGCCGGCGGGATACCGGACAGATTGAACCGGCCGAGTGTACGGTTGTCCGCCGCGAACTCACGCTCACCCTGCAGGACGTGGATTGTCACTTCAGTCTGGTTATCGCTGGCAGTTGAGAAGATCTCTTTCTTGCTTGTCGGGATCGTGGTGTTCTTCTCGATCAGCTTGGTGAACACACCGCCCATGGTCTCGATACCCAGACTCAAGGGCGTGACATCCAGCAACAGCACGTCCTTGACATCGCCCTGCAGCACAGCCCCCTGGATCGCCGCACCAATGGCGACGACTTCGTCAGGGTTGATACTCTTGTTGGGCTCCTTGCCGAACAGTTCCTTGGCAATCTCCTGGACCTTGGGCATTCTCGTTGAGCCGCCCACGAGGATCACTTCGTCGATGTCCGAAGGCGAAAGCTTCGCGTCTGCAAGCGCCTGCTTGACCGGCTTGGTGATCCGGTCGTAGAGGTCCGTGCAGAGCTGCTCAAACTTGGCACGCGTGATGGA
>CAZJCN010000428.1:0-2314 GCA_964544195.1 uncultured Phycisphaeraceae bacterium
CCTCGAAAACTTCGCTCGCTGAGGCGGCCGTTGATCACCGCGATCGGGATACCCCATTTGACGCAGGCTTCTGTGAAGTTGGGCCAGACCTCCAACTCGGTCAGTGCCACAGCCGCCGGCCGGATCGCGTCGAGGAACCGATCTACCGCCGAACTGAAGTCCAACGGGTAACGCACGACGACATGTTTGTCTGCGTACAACTGCGTAGCCCGGGCGAAGCCGGTGTTGGTGGTGGTGCTGATAATGATGTTCAGTTCTGGGTGGGATTCACTTAGCAGCGCGACCAGTTGCCGGATCAGGTTGACTTCACCGACGCTGACGGCATGGATGAGCAGGTTGACTTTGCCCGGCTGCCGACAGGCCTCGCGGGCCGGCGAGTCGACGTGCCCGAACCGGCCGTGCCAGTCGGTCCGCCATTTACCGGTTTTCAGCAGCGACAGGCCCCACACCGGGCTGCTGACCACCGCCCCGACCGCGTAAGCGATGTCTAACGCCTTACTCATGCACGCATTGTATGTTTTCCAGCCCGTTTAGCAGTCCGGGCCGGTTCTTTTTACAATCCCCCTATGGACAAACGGTTTTACGTCACGACCCCGATCTATTACGTCAACGATCAGCCCCACATCGGCCACGTCTATACCACCTGCGTGGCGGACGTGGTCGCCCGGTACCACCGGCTGCTTGGTGAGGACGTGTTTTTTCTCACCGGCACGGATGAGCACGCGGCCAAAGTGGTCGATTCCGCCAAAGAACGCGGGCTGACCCCACTCGAGTGGGCCGACCGCAACGCCAAGGCGTTTGAAGACACCTTCAACCGCCTGGGGATGACCCACGACGACTTCATCCGCACCAGCCAGGAGCGTCACAAAACCCGTGTGCAGGAATACGTCGGCCAATTGATGGAATCCGGCGACGTGTATCTCGGCGAGTACGAGGGCTGGTATGACGCGGGACAGGAAGAATACGTCCCGGAAAACAAGGCCAAGGAATACGATTACAAGTCGCCGATCAACGGCAAGCCCTTGGTTCGCAAGAAGGAGAAGAATTACTTCTTCCGTCTCAGTTCCTATTCCGATGCGTTGTTGCAGTTGCTCGGGTCCGGGGAGGTGTTCGACGTCAAGCCCGCCGCCCGAAAGAACGAAGTGATCGCCCGAATCCGGGAAGGTCTCAACGACGTACCGATATCCCGGACCGGCGGGGGAGACTGGGGGATCAAGGTCCCCGGCGATGATACGCACACGATCTATGTCTGGATCGACGCCCTGATCAACTATCTCAGCACGGTCGATACCGATGAGCGTCGGCGGTACTGGCCTGCCGACGTTCACTTCATCGCCAAGGACATCCTATGGTTCCATGCGGTGATCTGGCCGGCGATGCTCACGGCATTATCAAAGCGACCGGGTTACGAGTGGGTTCGCTTGCCTCGGTTGGTCTATGCGCACAGCTTCTGGATCAGTGAAGGCCAGAAGATGAGCAAGAGCCTGGGCAACTTCATCGACCTTGAGAAGATCGACCATTACGTCGAGACGTTCGGGCTGGATGCGCTGCGATATTTCCTGGCTACGCAGGGACCGATGGGTACGACCGACGCCGACTTTGCCGAGTCGAAGTTCATCGAGACCTACAACGCGGACCTGGCGAACACGCTGGGCAACTGCTTCAGTCGGGTATCGAACATGACGGCACGATACTTCGAAGCACGCCTGCCCGAGCCGGGGCCTGAACCCGAGTCGGCAGGTGATATCGAGCACGACCGCGTCGTCGATAAATCGGTGCGGGAATACACCCGGGCGATGCAGTCGTTGGAGCTTGCCAAGGCAGCCGACTCGGCGATGGGCCTTGTTCGTGCGGTGGATAACTACATCGAGGCGACGCAGCCGTTCCAGCTTGCCAAGCAGCCCGAGCAGTTACCAACCGTCGGAACGGTGCTGTACAACTGTGCTGAAATGCTACGTGTGGCCTCACTGATGCTTTGGCCGTTCCTGCCCGGCAAGGTGGAGGAATTGTGGCGGCGGATCGGGTGCGGACAGTACGCAGAGGCCATGGCTAACCATGGCCGAGGCGACTTCGATGCTTGGCGTCAGTGGGGCGGCAGCCGACCGGGCACGGAGCTGGTCAAGGGCGACCCCCTGTTTCCACGTTATCAGGCCCGGAAATAACACCCATCGCATGGATAGTTGAGTCAAATACAGATGCCTCGACTGATCACGTGATTATCGGGGTATCCGATGTCGGGGGTTGGGTTGGCATGGTCGATTGATCTCGCCGATAGAGTCCAAGACATGGCCCGACAGATCACACGTCGAACCCT
>CAZJCN010000429.1:0-2306 GCA_964544195.1 uncultured Phycisphaeraceae bacterium
CGCGCCATCTCGATCCCGTCCTTGACGTGACCGACGATGATCAACAGGCTCATCGCGGGAGTCAGCTTGTCGTGTCGGTTCGGACCGCCGCCCTGGTTTTCGATGAAATACATCGGTTTGTTGATCTTGCCGATGTCGTGATACATCGCACCGACCCGGCACAGCAGGCCGTCGGCCCCGATCGCCTCGGCGGCGGCTTCAGCCATGTCCGCGATCCTCAGTGAATGCTGGTAGGTCCCCGGCGCTTCCTGCGCCAGCCGTTGCAGCAGAGGATGGCTCGCGTCGTTCAGTTCCTTGAGCGTCATCGCGGTGGTGACCTTGAACGCCTTTTCGATCGCCGGCAAAGCCCACTGCACGATGCCGACCGCCAGCAGCCCCGTCACGATCATCGACCCGGCGTCCACGCCGATCCGCCAAAGCTCGTTGGGGATGTGCAACGGCCTTGTCATGACGCCGGCCAGGAACGCGGTCAACGCCATCGCCAGCCCGGCCCAGAGACCGACGGTCACCAGTTTCGATCGGCTGCGCACTTCCCGGAGCAGGGCCACCGCCACGCCGACACCGGCCATCATGACCAGCACGTTTTCAATCGTCAGGTCAACACTGAGCAGGATCAACAGACCCAGGAACCCGCCCATCGCCAGGGCGAATCGTTGGTCGTACACGATCGCCAGCACCGCCGCCGCCATGAGCGCCGGCAGCGTTGTGACCGCCAGAAACACCTGTGGGTACGTCCCCGCCATGACGACCGCCAATATCTGACACAACACCAGCAGGCATGTCAGCGCCAGGCCGCGCATCGGATTGCGCACGACTCGTTCGTTGCTGTAAAAGATGTAAGTCCAGATCGCCACGCCGACCAGCAGAATCAGCCCGATCCGGCCCAGCGTGGCCAGCAGACGCTGACCCGTTGTCAGGCTGCTTATGTAAGCCTGGTGTGCCACGTTGATCAGATCCACATCGTCTCGTGTCAGTTCCTTCCCGGCCGGGATCAACACATCGCCGGGCTGGTAGGACACCATCTGCTTCGGGACCGCGGCGGCCGCTTCGTCCTGACGCAGACTCGTCAGCTTCGGGTCGTAGTGGTAGGTAGCCTGAGGGTGTTGCATTACCATCGCGACGATGGTTAGTCTCAGGTGATCGCCTTTGATGAAACGTGTGGCGAACTCGACTTCTTTTTCGAGTCGGTCGGTTTCGGTCAACGACAGGATGCGTCGACCGAACACGCGCTGCTCCCGGGCTTTGCCGGGGACCGGGTCCGGGTGGACGATGCTGATCGGCAACATGCCGATCGGGTCACTGCTGGGATGGCTCGCCTTGGGGTCCAGCACCGCCAGCTCGAATAGTTCCTGCAGGAACCGGCGCGTATCAGCCTGCCATTGCGGTGTCGGTTCACCGTTGGCGAGGTAGGTCTTCAGCTCATGCAGCACCAGGTCATCGAGCCGAAGCTGCTCCCGGATCTCAGCCGGCACATCGTTGACGGTTTCGTAATCCGCAAGGGTCAGCAGATCGTTCAGCCGATCACGCAGGCTGTCGTAGTATTGCTGGTTGGCGATGTAAGTCGGCGGGAGGTTCTCACGGGCCGCTCGTCGTAGCTCCTCGGTCCTTTGGGTATCTTCTCGCTCGAAGCCGACTTTCACGACGATCGGCTCAGTCAGGACCTGGCCGGGGTAGTGATACAGCTTGCCCCCGAGCCACAGGGCGACCGGGCTGGCGATCACGACCAGCAGCGCAATGAACGCACAGGCCCAAAGCACCTCCCGGCGCTTCAAAGCCATCAGCCATTTCGGCCCCTGACGCGGCAGGTTCTTGCGAACCTCGCGTCGGCGGGGGGATGTCGATGATCGGCTTTTACCGTTGGCCATGCTTACCGCGGTTTTTCAAGGGACGTCGTTGAACCGTTCACCGCCATGCGGGTGCGTTTCAAATCATTAATCGACCGGATGTTGGAGCAACTTCTTTGCCTCGTGGGCAACTTGCCCGACCTCTGACTCCGCCTCGGCTTCCATCGCCAAGTCCGGGGATTTTATCAGACCGGACCCTCAAATGGGTTATTCGGCCTTTGACTGGACATCATGGCCCTTGGATGGGCCCCCGTAGGCCTCGACGATGCGTTGAACCAGGCTGTGACGGACGATGTCGGCCCCGTCGAGGGTGACCATCCCCACGCCACGGACATGCCTCAGCCGACGGACCGCATCGACCAATCCGGACTCACGCGGGTCGTCCAGGTCGATCTGTGAAGCGTCCCCGGTGACGATCATCTTCCCGCCCATGCCCAGCCGGGTCAGGAACATCAGCATCTG
>CAZJCN010000430.1:0-2291 GCA_964544195.1 uncultured Phycisphaeraceae bacterium
TGATGCAGGCCGACCTGGTTCAAACGATCTCTGATATTCTCGAAGAAACGGGTCTGCCGCCTTCTGCTCTGAAGCTGGAGATCACGGAATCGACGGTGATGGAAAACACGCAGGGGGTGGTGGATGTGATGCGACATCTCCGCGAACTCGGGGTGCGTCTGGCGATGGACGATTTCGGGACCGGGCACTCCTCCCTGAGCTGCCTCCACCGGTTCCCGATCGACCAGCTCAAGATCGATCGTAGCTTCATCGTCAACATGCAGGAGCACCGGGAGTTTGCCGCCGTGATGGACGCGATCGTTTCGCTGGCCCACTTCCTGCATCTGGAAGTCGTGGCGGAGGGCATCGAAAATGCCGATCAACTCGCCATGCTCCAAGCGATGGACTGCAAGTACGGACAAGGTTATTTCTTCGCCCGCCCGATGCCGGCTGAGGATGTGATCCCATACTTGTCCAGCCGAGGCTTCGGAGCGACCAGCGCCGCCTGACACCGCTTTGACATCTTCTCACAAGGAACGGTTCCGCCCCAACCGGTTGCCGCGGTTGGGCGAACGATAATCGTTTCGACTTCACGTAAAGCTTGCGTATAATGCTCGCTCTTTTCATTCAGGAGCAGCACGATGTCAGAGCCGACCTACAAACTCGCCACCAAGGCCCTTCATGCCGGGCAACAACCGGACCCGACTACTGGCGCCCGGGCTGTGCCGATCTACGCAACCACCAGCTACACCTTCCGTGACACCGATCACGCCGCCGCGCTGTTCGGGCTGCAGGAGTTCGGGAACATCTACACCCGGCTGATGAACCCGACCACGGACGTGCTCGAGCAACGACTTGCGGCACTCGACGGCGGGGTCACCGGCCTGTGTTTTGCCTCCGGCCAGGCGGCCATCACCGCGGCGATCCTTACCATCACCCATGCCGGGCAGAACATTGTTTCCGCGACCAGCCTCTACGGCGGGACGTGGACGCTTTTTACTCAGACCTTCAAGAAGCTCGGTGTCGAAGTCCGCTTCTTCGATCCGCATCATCCTGATCAGATCCGCAAGCTCGTGGACGACAACACCCGTTGTGTCTACATGGAATCACTGGGCAACCCTAAGAACGACGTACCCGATTTCAGGGGCATCGCTGACGCCGCTCACGCGCTGGGTCTGCCCGTGATCTGCGACAACACCGTCATGACCCCGATGCTGCTCCGCCCGATCGAGCATGGCATTGACATCGTCGTTTACTCCACCACCAAGTTCATCGGCGGGCACGGCACGCACATCGGTGGAGCGATCATTGACAGCGGCAACTTTAAGTGGGCGGACAACCCCGAGAAATGGCCTGAATTCTGCGCCCCCTCGCCGTCCTATCACGGCGCGGTGTTCGAAGAGCACCTTCGGCCGATGGGCAACATCGCATACAACGTCCACATCCGCACTCACTGGTTGCGTGACACCGGCGCGTGCATGAGCCCGTTCGGTGCGTTCCTGTTTCTCCAAGGCTTGGAAACACTGCACCTGCGTATGCCCAGGCACTGTGAAAACGCGCTCAAGGTTGCTCGGTTCCTGGAATCCCACAAAGACGTGGCGTGGGTCAACTATCCCGGCCTCCCGTCACACAAGGATCACGAGAACGCGAAGAAATATCTTCCTGATGGGCAGGGAGCGATCCTCGGCTTCGGGATCAAGGCGGACAACCCCGACAAGGCGATGGCCGCCGGCAAGGCATTCATCAACGCCACCAAGCTCTGCTCACACCTGGCGAACATCGGCGATGCCAAGACGCTGGTCATCCACCCGGCTTCGACCACACACCAGCAACTGTCACCGGTCGAACAGGCCGAGACCGGCGTGACCCCCGACTACATCCGTGTCTCGGTCGGCATTGAAGACGCGGACGACATCATCGCCGATCTCGATCAAGCGCTGGCGGCTGCGGCTAAGGCCTGACCCATGTATCTCTACCACAGAACACCCCTCAGCCCCGCCCCAAACCCGGGCGGGGTTGTTGCGTCTGATCCGTTAAGATAACTATCGCATGACTGATACCTTTGAAAGCACGGATGACGTTCGAAGCGGTGCTCCGCTCAAGCACCTGCAATCGGTGACGTTTGAGGGACCGATCCGCCTGAAGCTCGGTGGCGAGCTTCCGAAGGTGGTGTGTGCGTATGAAACCTACGGCCGACTGAATGACGACGCCTCTAATGCCGTGCTCATCTGTCATGCGATCTCAGGTGATTCCCATGTGGCCCGTCACGACCCGGACGACGACCCGGGCTGGTGGGACGCGATGGTCGGCCC
>CAZJCN010000431.1:0-2285 GCA_964544195.1 uncultured Phycisphaeraceae bacterium
CGGATGGCGTTGGTGATGATGCCGACGGCTTCCAGATTCGGCAACGTCTGACAGACAGCTTCGACCAGTTGCGGAAGGTCTTTGCGCAGGGTGGGCTCGCCGCCGGAGATCCCCACGTATCGCACTTGCTCATACAGCGGGTCTGCCAGAACACCGGACAACTGCGTCGGCGTCAATTCGATGTCCCGCTTCTGTTTCCAGATGTGGCACATCACGCAACGAGAGTTACAAATATCGTTGACCAGTAGATTGATGGTCGTGGGTTTGGACGGGATGAGATTGGACGCGGACCGCCGCATGTCGCTGCGGGCAACACGCCAAAGTGTTTTCAGGTCTTGGGTCAGTTCGCCCAACATCATCACATCTCTTTTCAGCCGGCCTTGGCCCAGGCGGTAGCTTCGGTATACCCAAGGCGAGACATCAATGTTCCACAATGACTGATCAGGTAGGCGAGGTCGGCTTCATTAAAATAGTTCACCCAATCGCCGCTTTGGCCTTTGCGCATGAAGGTGGTGGATTTCGCTTTCTGGACCGGATTTCGGAACGGCAGGCCGCGTTGCTGCTCGACCTGTTTCATGCGATCGAAACTGGACAGCTCAACCGCCCGCTGTATCTGTGAATCAGAAAACGTCGGGCCACCCCAGAAGTCAATGCAACGCTTTAATTCACCAGCGGTATCTCGCAGCATGTCCTCGTAGCGGATGACCATGACGTTGGGCTTGTCGATCCAGCCCGCGACGTGTTCGTGCCACTGGCCGTAATCAAGATTGTCCATCCGCAGAAATTCGTGGAAGCTCGTGCCCTCGGGCAATCGCTTGAGCATGTAGTGGTAGTACGAGACATAGACATCACGCGGATCACGGACGAGATAGACCACCCGGGGGAAATCCGGGTTGTAGGGCGCATGACTCTTGATGATGTGCGGCCGGGGCATGGCGAAATAGTCCCGGCTGTGCAGTTCGTATTCCGGGACGTAGCGAGAATAAGTGTGAAAATCAATCGTATCGTGATCTATACCCCCACTTGCCTCGAACAATAAATGGGCGAGTAGGAACCGCATCCAGGTATTACCGGATTTGGGATACGACACAAGGAAGCAGTCGTCCGGATAGATGGTGGGACGCAGCGTCGTACCGGTTGACACTGTTTTAGGCATCATCCGTGTCACGATTTCCTTGATCCGTTGCATCGGTTTCCTCACTTCATCAGGCAGCCGTACGGCTTTCACTGAGATCTTGTTCAAGTAATGTCTGCGTCCACCGTAAACGCGGTGCTACAGCTCCCGGCCAATGTTCGGCGTAGCCTGATCCGTGCGGCCGGGTACGGGTTGTCTGGAACCGTAGGTAGGGAGCGGGCGGCACAAGCACACGCAGGCCGGGCTGGCCGGCATTGATCTGCAGGGTGTAACGGCCGACATTGAGAAGTCCCGCGGGTATCTCACAGGTGCTGCGATAGATTCCAGGTTCGTTCTTGGCGGGCCGTTGATCGTGGTCGGTTGTGGCAAAGGCCACCGCCCCATCATCACACAGCACACGGATCACCCAACGCATATCCTCGATCGGCTTTGCGATCCGATAGGTCAGTGCGATCCGTACCGGTTCATGCGTGTCGAAAGACCCGCCGGGCTGATCGTCCTGATTCAACGTCTGAACTTGAAGCAGTCTGATCTCGTCGCAGCCTGGGGCTTCGTGTTCAGCCCATTTGATCGTGCCGTCGTCTTTGGTCCGAGTGAACACCTGGCTGAGATAGGCGTCGATGACGGCCCCCACATCTCCCTGCTCGGTCACACGACCACGGTCAAGCAGGATCGCTTCGTGGCAGAGATTGCGCACGGCCGCCATGTTGTGGCTGACAAACACGACGGTCCGGCCGCTCCGGGCGACATCCCCCATCTTCCCGAGGCACCGACGCTGGAATGCGGCGTCACCGACCGCCAGCACTTCATCCACGATCAGGACTTCGGGTTCGAGATGAGCGGCGATCGCAAACGCAAGCCGCACATACATCCCGCTGGAGTATCGTTTCACAGGTGTATCGAGGAACCGCCCCACCTCAGCAAACTCGACGATCTGATCGAAGTGTCGGCGAACCTCGGCCCGCTTCAGCCCGAGGATGGCCCCGTTGAGGTAGATGTTCTCACGCCCGGTCAGTTCGGGGTGAAACCCGGTGCCGACTTCCAGCAGGCTGGCGACCCGGCCACGGATCATGGCCCAGCCGGTGGTCGGGTCGGTGATCCGGGAGAGGACCTTCAACAAGGTACTCTTACCGGCTCCATTATGACCGAT
>CAZJCN010000432.1:0-2271 GCA_964544195.1 uncultured Phycisphaeraceae bacterium
GCAGCCTGTTCGGGATCGGTCTGATCAACAAACGAGCGTGTTGGCCGATGATCGGGCGTGTCGTGTTGGCGTGGGTGACGACGCTGCCGGTGGCGGCTGCGATGGCCGGTTTGATCTGGGTGCTGTTGGGCGAGCGTGCCTGACGGGGATATGATGCGTTAACTTGTTTGGATTATCTCGAGGATGGTGAAACCTATGGCTGAGCAGGATGTGCAGTTCGATGATCTCAAGGCAGTATCGTCCACGGTCGGGTTCAATGTCGATCAGGCGGTGCGTGAGCGTTATGCCGCGGGGGCACAGCAACGCGAGGCGATGCTTTGCTGTCCGACGAGTTACGACCCGACATACCTGAAGATACTCCCGCAAGAGATTCTCGAACGCGACTACGGCTGCGGGGATCCTTCCGAGCATGTCGGGGAAGGTGAGACGGTGTTGGATCTTGGTTCCGGCGGCGGGAAGGTGTGTTACATCCTGTCGCAGAAAGTCGGGCCGAGCGGTCAAGTCATCGGCGTTGATGTCAATGACGAGATGTTGGCGCTGGCTCGGAAGTATCAGGACGAGATGGCACAGAAGATCGGTCACGCCAACGTGAGCTTCAGAAAAGGACGCATCCAGGACATGCGGCTGGATCTGGACAAGGCTGAGGCCTGGCTGAAGCAGAATCCGGTGACGGATCACGCCAGCCTGTGTGCCTTTGAGGCGGAGTGTGATCGGCTTCGCCGGGAAGAGCCATTGATCCCGGACAACTCTGTGGATGTGGTGGTATCCAACTGTGTGTTGAACCTTGTCGCGCCCGAGCAGAAGGTGGCGTTGTTCAAGGAGATCTTCCGTGTGTTGAAGCGTGGGGGGCGCGCGGTGATTTCCGACATCGTGTGTGACGAACCACCGACCAAGCGGATACTGGATGACCCCGAGCTATGGAGCGGGTGCATTTCGGGCGCATTTCTGGAAAACGAGTTCCCGGTGATGTTTGAACGGGCGGGGTTTTACGGCATTGAGATCCTCAAGCGAGAGGACAAGCCGTGGCAGACGATCGACGGGATCGAGTTCCGCTCGATGACGATCCGCGCATACAAGGGCAAGCAGGGCCCGTGCCTGGACCGGAACCAGGCGGCGGTTTACCTGGGCCCTTGGAAGCAGGTGATGGATGACGACGGCCATACCTATTTCCGCGGGCAACGGATGGCGGTCTGTGACAAGACGTTCAAGCTGTTGACCGATCCGAATGGGCCGTATGCCGGTCAGTTTGCGGCTGTCGAGCCGTTGTCGGAAGTCCCGCTGGATGACGCGCCGGAGTATGACTGCCGTTGCAACGCGGTTCGCGACCCGCGAGTGACCAAGGGGGTGGATTATCGTGCGAATATTCCGACGGATAACACGGGCGAGTGCTGCTCGTCGCAGGGGTGTTGCTGACATGCCGGTCAACGCGGTCAGCCGGTGGGTGGTGTGGCTATGTTTCTTGGGTGGGTGGTGGATCATGACGAGCGAATCGGCTGGGAACGAGTTACACCCGCATGCCGCATCCCTGAAGAACCCGGACGGCACGTGGCGATACACCAATCGTCTGATCGATCAGACCAGCCCGTACCTGCTTCAGCATGCGCATAATCCGGTGGAATGGTGGCCTTGGGGGCGCGAGGCTTTTGAGGAGGCCCGACAGCGGGGTGTGCCGATCTTTCTGAGTGTGGGGTACGCGACCTGTTACTGGTGTCACGTCATGGAACGTCAGGTCTTTGAGGACCCGACCATTGCCGAGCAGATGAATGCGCGTTTCGTCTGTATCAAAGTCGATCGCGAGGAACGGCCGGATGTGGACGAGGTTTACATGACGGCGACGCAATTGATGACCCGCTCCGGTGGCTGGCCGATGAGTGTGTTTCTCACGCCGCCGGGAGCTGCCGGTGAGGACGATCCGGGGCTGAAGCCGTTCTGGGCTGGGACCTACATCCCCCCGACACCACAGTTCGGCCGACCCGGGTTCCCGCAGGTGCTTGATGCGATCAGCGAGGCATGGCAGTCTCAACGTGAAGACGTATTGGATCAGGCAGACCGTTTGGCGCAGGCGGTGTCGGAGACATTGGCGCGTCAGCATGAGCCGGGGCCGGTGGATGCTTCTCTGGTGCAGGCCGCGACGGATCAGGTATTGAGCCTGTACGATCGGGAGCACGGGGGCTTCGGTGGGGCGCCGAAGTTTCCTCAACCCGCCTACCTTCATTTTCTTTTACAGGTTTACGTCAACAACCCGGCCGATGCGTTGTGGCACGTGATCGG
>CAZJCN010000433.1:0-2270 GCA_964544195.1 uncultured Phycisphaeraceae bacterium
GACGTTGCCTTGGTGAGGTTGTGCGTGAGCTTCGCAGGTCGGTCGCACGCAACCGTACGATCCCGCTGCCGACGCTGTTGCACCTGTTCAGTCGGCGATGGTACGCGTACCACCTCGATGCACGGTTGCTGCCCGAGGACAAGGCTCGTTATGCCGCCGCGGTTGAACGCTATTACCGACGCCATCAGCCGTTCGACCGATGGAGATGGCCATATCGACATCCCCCAACCCGCTAGGCTTAACCCGTCTGTTACGATGTGTCTATGCCCCGATTGCCTTTCAATCCGACTGGCGACGAGCCCTTGAAACGGGAGGCTGCCCGACCGCTATCCGTAGGCGAACTAGTCGGCAGGATCAAAGAGGTCTTGGCTGACGGCCTGCCGGGCAAGGTGCGCGTGGTCGGCGAGGTGAGCAACCTGTCCGACCGGGCTCACTGGTTCTTCAGCCTCAAGGACGAGACCGCAACCATCAAGTGCGTGTGTTTTGCCACCCATGTCCGTCGGATCGGGTTCCGTCTGCGCGACGGTATGCAGGTGGTCGTGACGGGACGGGTCGATTATTACGACGCCCAAGGCAATCTCCAGCTCTATGTGGATCAGATCCAGCCGGTCGGGCAGGGTGCCCTTGAGCTTCAGCTCCGGCAGCTGATAGCCGAGCTTCGAGAACTCGGGTATTTCGATCCCGAGCACAAGCTGCCGCTCCCGGCCATGCCGACCCGAATCGCCGTGGTGACCTCACGCAGCGCCGCCGCATTGCAGGACGTGATCAATACAACCCAACGGCGCTGGCCCGGATGCCGGTTGTACCTTTATGACGTTCGGGTACAGGGCGAATCCGCAGCGGGCGAGATCGCGGAGGCCTTGAATCGGCTGTCAAAGCATGGGCGACAACTCGGTATCGACGCGATCATCCTGACTCGTGGCGGCGGCTCCATCGAGGACTTGTGGGCGTTCAATGAACGGATTGTTGCGGATGCCGTGTACCGGTGCACGATCCCGATCGTGGCGGCGATCGGCCATGAAACCGACACCACCGTTGCCGAACTGGTCGCCGACATGCGGTGCGCCACACCGACCCAGGCCGCGATGACACTCGTCCCGGACAGAGAAGTCTTGGAACAGCAGGTCCGCCAGCTTCAACACCGATTGGCTCTGGTGCTCAGGCGTCGCGTGGATCGGGAAGAGCACCGCCTTCAGGCGATGATACGACACCCGTTGTTCCGCAATCCGAAACGCCTCGTGGAGCTAGGCCGGGAGAAGCTGGAAGCGACGGCCCGTCGGCTGGTCAACGCCATGCCGCGCCGACTGCAGGCCGACACCAACCGCCTCGATGCTCTGGCACGTCAGCTCAACGCGGTCGGGCCCCAGCGCGTTCTGGAACGGGGCTACAGCTATACACTTGGACCGGATGGCAGGCTGCTCCGTTCAGCCACTGATGTGGAACCCGGCGACCGGCTCACGACGGTCCTGCACGACGGTCGACTCGGATCCATCGTCGAAGGCCCGACCGACCAACTTCTTCCCGGTGTTAAACGCCGGCCCCGACGAAAACCCAAAATCCCCGACACCGGCCCCCGCTTGTTTCCCGATGAGGCCGATGCTGAATGAGTTACACTGATAGTGAGATGGCCAAGCGTAACCCCAAAATAGAGAAGCTCGGATTCGAAGACGCGATCGAACGGCTTGAAGAGCTGATCGAACAGATCGAGTCAGGCGAGATCGGGCTGGAAGAATCATTGAAACGGTACGAGGAAGGCTCCGCCTTGATCAAACGCTGTCGTGCCATTCTGGATGATGCTCACCAGAAGATAACGGAACTGACCGCCTCGTCCGACGGGGGGCTGGCTGTCAACGGAGATGAAAACCAAGGCGATACCGCCGAAGATGCCGATGACTAGATTGGCGGCCGATGTAGGCTGAATACCAGCCGCGACTAGACGGCGGCCGCAAGTGGCATCCCCCATACCACAGGTACACAACCCGGGTTGCGCATTGCCTAAATGGTTCTGGCTCCTGTTTCTGGCGGCGTACGGCGGCTGTGTGGGCAGCTTCCTGAACGTGGTGATCTACCGCCTGCCTGAAGGCAAAGGTCTGGTCACGCCGCGATCAAGCTGTCCCAAATGCGACCATCCCTTGGCGTGGTACGACAACGTTCCCGTCTTGGGCTGGCTCTGGCTTCGGGGCAAGTGCCGGTATTGCAAGGCTCCGATCAGTATCCAATACCCGCTGGTGGAAGCGGCTGTCGCGGTGATGTTTGCCGGGCTGTATGCC
>CAZJCN010000434.1:0-2256 GCA_964544195.1 uncultured Phycisphaeraceae bacterium
CAGCCTGGCCGTGCTGGATCGCCTGGCCGACATACCGGGCAAAGTCCGGATAATCATCCTTACTGTCGTATTCGTGAGCGCCCAGGTCCAGCACCTCGTGGCCGAGGGATTTGATCAGATCGACCAATGATTGTTTCAGGGGGTACCCGCCGTGGTCACAGGCGATGGCGATTTTCATGAATGAAGACTCCGATAACTCCAGTCAGGCATCTGCGGATTCGAGATATTTTACTTTTTAACAGCACGGGCATTATCGCGACATCAGCTCCGGTTGCAATCCATGAGGCCACGAATCTGAATGTAAGAGCGGGTACAAGAAGGTGGGGCATGTAACAAGTTAATTGCAGTATTGTTTCTTCGCATCTATCTATTGCAAAAAAGGTTAGCCTATTTGAATGTTAACATTCAGTTGCCCGGTTAATACGTCGACATAAAGATGGCACGGGCGGGTAACTTCCCGATAGTGTCGGTGCCTGAGTTCGGGTGCAGTCTGTGAAATGTGAGACTGTTCCCATGGTGATGCTGTGTTTACCACCCAGGGGTTGACGGGCATGGATCAGAAACTGCTGGATCGCATTCTCAAGTGTGAACGCTTGCCGAGTTTTCCGGCGATCGCCGCCCGTGTCATCGAGATGTGCGGCGACGAAAACGTCAGCATTCGTGAACTCGGGCAGGTGCTGTCACATGACACAGCGATCTCCACCAAGATCCTGCGGACCATCAACTCGAGCTTCTATGGCCTGCGTCACCGGGTCACCACCGTCGAGCGGGCCACCGCCATGCTCGGGATCAAGGCGGTCAAGATGCTCGCGCTGGGCTTCAGTCTCGTGCCGCAGCTCAAGGGGCTCGGGGGCGAGGATTTTGATCCGACCCTCATCTGGAAGCGAAGCCTGTATGCCGCAGTCGGGGCACACACACTCGGTCGTGAGATCAGGTTCGACCATCACGATGAGGCATTTATTGCCGGGCTGCTTCAGGACCTCGGCGTGATCGTGATGCTTCAAGCCCTGCGAGGGGAGTACATCAAGGTGCTTGAGCCGGTGATTGAACATAACCCCAAGCTGGTGCATGCCGAACGCGCGGCATTCGATCTGGATCACGCTGAGGTAGGCAAGGCACTGGCAGAGAAATGGATCCTGCCGGACCTGTTGATCTGTGTCATCGCCAAGCACGAATCGCCGGACCAGGCGGTTCCGGAATATGAAGCATTGGTCCGTGCGGTTGCGCTGGGAAGCAAGGCGGCGGACTGCTTCCTGGCCGCTGACGAAGATCGCGAATCCTGTGTTCGTCAGTATTTCCGATATGCTCAGCGTTGGTTCGAACTGTCTCAGGACGACGCGGCCCGGTACCTCGAAGAGATCGAAACCGGCACCCGCGAGCTGGGTAAGTTGTTTGATATCGAAAGCAAAGCCGCACAGTCCGCGGAAGAATTGATTATTTTAGCCAACGAAACGCTGTCCGACCTGATGGTCCAGACGATTCATCATACGACCATGTTGGAGGCGGAAAACCAGCAGCTCAGCAGTCAGGCTCTTTACGATCCGCTGACCGGTACGCTGAATCGTGGGGGGCTTGATCGTCACTTCCGGGATTGCTTCGATGAGGCGGTACGTTGCGGGACCGATCTGGCCGTGGTCTTTTTCGATGTCGACAAGTTCAAGCCGATCAATGACCAGTTCGGTCACGCTGCCGGTGACCATGTTCTGCAATTCATTGCTCAGGCAATGAATGAGTGTGTGCCGAGTGGGGGTCGCGTCGGTCGTTACGGCGGGGATGAGTTCATGATGGTTTTGCCGGGGGGCGAAGTGAATGAGACGGCGAAGATCGCGGAAAAAGTCCGTCAGTGCATCGATCAGGCCGGCGTTGAGTTCGGCAATACCCGTATCCGGGTTACGGTCAGCGTTGGCGTTTCCTGCTGTACCGGTTCAATGATCAGTCGATGCCAGCCGGAGACCCTGGTTGAAGCGGCGGACAAGGCGATGTATGCCGCGAAATCGGCGGGTGGGAACCGGGTATACCAGATGCCGATTAAGGATCTGCCGCAGCAGAAGGCCGGGTGAGCGTTCCTTTTCCGTGAGTTGCTTCACAGCCTCTTGAGCATCGTCCGATGCGGGCCGGCGTGTGGGACGATGAACTCGTCCGACACCGCCACCCATCCGAATTTTTCAAAGAACTGGATCGCCGGGACACAGACGTTGCACCACGCATATTGATAGGTGTCGATCTGTCGCAGGCGTGTTTCAGCAAACGACAGCA
>CAZJCN010000435.1:0-2251 GCA_964544195.1 uncultured Phycisphaeraceae bacterium
GGCGAAACAATCGCCTACCTCGTCACCACCAGCGACCTCGACACCCTGTTGGGTCCTCCGTTGAACCTGCGCAACCGGACAGTGCTGGACATCCCGACCGACTCCATCGAACGTGTCCAGCTACGTCGTGACGACGGCGTCACCTTCACCTTCCAACCCGATCCCGACAAGGAGGACGCCTGGCAGGTTACGGATCACGAACTTGGCGATCCCGAGTCGGCCAAAGCCTTGATCGAGTCGCTGAATCCCCTGCGAGCCCAGCGTTGGCTGGATGAACCGGTCAGCCCCTCTGCCGATTGGGTCCACCTGACCATCAAGCCCCGCGGCGGCGCGCCTATCGTGATCCAGGTTGACCCCACAACGGGCCAAGCCATCGCAACAGGTGTGGATACACCCTTTGTCCTCCCGGCATCCATGCTGGAGAAACTCACCGCCGAGTACCGCGAAACGACCGCTTTGCCGATCAAAGCTGAACAGATCCAGGCCGTACTGCTCACCGAGACCGAGAAGTCGATCACCCTCACGAGGCAGGACCAGCGGTACGTCAGTGACGTGGGCGACCTCGCTCAGTCGGTCATCGCCAAGGTGTTCGACACTCTAGCCGGCTTGCGTGTCGAGCGTTTCATCCCAGCCGATCGCGTCCCGACAGGTGAGCCGAGTTTCACGATCACGCTAACGCTGGAGGACGACTCACAACAGACGCTTCGCGTGTTCGATTCGGGCGGCGACACCGTTGTGGTGACGCTCGATCCGGCTATCGGGCCGGACTACCGAAGCCTGTTCACACTCAGTCGAGAGACGATCGACGCGCTGCGGGCTCCGCTGGACGACCTCGAAGCCCCGGCCAAGTAGTCCGTTCACAACCTGCAACGCGCCTTCAGCCGTTGAACATCCTCAGTTGATGGCGTTCCAGGTCCAGTTTGCTGACCGGGTGTGTGACGTCGACCGGGTACCTTCCGGTCCAGCAGGCCGTGCAGTACTGATCCGCCGGCAGGCTGACGCATTTGAGCATGCCTTCCAACGACAAAAAGTGAAGCGAATCGACGCCCAGAAACTCCCGGATCTCCTCCACCGTTCGGTTATGCGCGATCAGCTGTTCGGTTTCCGGGAAGTCCACCCCGAAGTAACAGCCATGACGGATCGGCGGGCAGCTGATGCGAAGGTGGATCTCCCTGGCCCCGGCCCGGCGCAGCTGCGCCATCTTGAAGCGCGTCGTTGTGCCCCGAACGATCGAATCATCCACCACGACCAGTCGATGATCCTTGACGATGTCGGAGACCACGTTGAGCTTCAGCCTGACCGCCACCTCCCGCTGAGCCTGGCTCGGTTTGATGAACGTTCGGCCGACGTAACGGTTGGGTACAATCCCTTCACGGTAAGGCAGCCCACTGGCGCGGGCATATCCCAGCGACGCGCTTCGGCCGGAGTCCGGCATCGGGATCACACAATCCGCCTCGACCGGGGCTTCCTTGGCTAACTGTTCCCCGAGCTTTTCTCGAACCACCTGCACCGTGTCCCCAAACAACAACGACGACGGGTTCGCAAAATAGACGTGCTCGAAGATGCAGTGGGCCGGGGGCTTGGGGTCCGCGAACCGCCGGCTCTCGACACCCCGGTCCGACAACGTCACGATCTCGCCCGGCTCAACCTCTCGCTCGAAGCTCGCCCCGATGGCGTCCAGCGCCACCGTCTCGCTGGCCACGCAAGGCGCCCCCGATTCCGTTCGGCCCAGAACCAACGGCCGCCAGCCCCACGGGTCGCGTGCCGCCTCGATCCGGTCCGGGAACAGAAACACCAGCGAGTACGCCCCCTGAAGGTGCGGCAGCACCTCAGCGATCGGGTCGTCCTTCGCCAGGTGATGCGACGCCAGCAGGACCAGGATCACCTCGGTATCGGTCGAGGTCTGGAACATGTGCCCGCGGGATTCATACTCCCGCCGGAGCAGGTCCGCGTTGATCAGGTTGCCGTTGTGCGCCAACGCGACCTGCCCGCCGACGTACTCTCGAAGCAGCGGCTGGGCGTTGCAGGAACGGCTGGACCCGGTCGTGGAATAGCGGTTGTGCCCGATGCCCGCCCGGCCGGTCAGCCCCGACAGGATCTGATCGTTGAACACCTCCGCGACCAGTCCCATGCCGGTGTGGGCCTTGAGCCGACCGTCCTCCGCCACCGCGATCCCCGCCGACTCCTGCCCGCGGTGCTGCTGGGCATATAAAGCGGTATAGCACTTGTGCGCAGCGTCCGGGTCGTCCCA
>CAZJCN010000436.1:0-2247 GCA_964544195.1 uncultured Phycisphaeraceae bacterium
GTTATGACGCCTCCGTGTTCCCGGTCAACCATCCGAACTACGGCGTGCCGGAGGCACCGGATCGGCCTTACTACGTCAAAGGATTCAACCGTGACACCACACTGCTGGAGATCCCACCGTTGACCTGGCGTGTGGCCGGCCGGAATATTGCTGTCGCGGGTGGCGGATACTTTCGACTGCTGCCCTTGTCGCTCATGCGACGAGGCCTTATGCAGGCGGCCGGGCAGAATCGCCCGGCGGTGCTGTATTTCCACCCGTGGGAGTTTGACCCTGAACTGCCTCGCATGCCGCTGAGTTTAACAGGACGCGTGCGCACCTATACCGGGTTGAAGTCGGGCAAGCGCCGGCTGGAACGGATCATCCGTCTATATTCGGAAAACACGCCCGGCCAGCAATGCGCCTGGCGTCCGATCGCGGAACACCTCGACGTGTTCGAGTCGATCGCCAAACAGACCGGCGTCTTTACGCTGCGGCCGCAAGCGGCGGCGTGACCGCCCCCGTCCCTTGATACACTCCACCACCCAACAGCCGGATCATCGGTGCCAGCGCCTTGGGCCAGTCGTAGCGGCGCTGCACACAACGACGGGCCGCCGCCGCGACCTGCTGACGGTAATGATCGTCTCGCATCAGCGCCAGGACGTAACGTGAAAACACCTTCGGGCTGTCTGCCACCAGAAGGTGTCGCCCGGCCAACGCGCGGATACCGTTCGCTGCTTCGGGTGAACACACCACCGCACGCCGACATGCCATCGCTTCCAAAACCTTGTTCTGAACTCCGCGAGCCACTTTCAGCGGGGCGACCACAGCCGCGGCTTCTTCCAGGTACGGCCGAACATCCGGGACCGTCCCCACCACCTCGACGCCCTCGTGGTGACGCAACGCCTTGACCTGCGGTGTCGGGTCTTTACCGACGATCTTGAATCGTGCATCAGGAAGCTTGCGACGAACCAATGGCATCACCTCGCGGGCAAACCACTGAACCGCCTCGATGTTGGGTTTGTAATTCATCACACCGACAAACACAGCGGTATGACTGGCGATGTCCGGCCGTGGCGAAAAGTACTCAAGATCCACGCCGTTCTCAACGACCGATAGACCGGGATGGTTTCGGAAACAAGCGCGATACGTTTCGGCTTCGGGCGCACTGATGACGGTGATGTGATCGATGCGGTCTTCGAGGCCGGATTCAATCCGCGCCAGCCTTTTCGATTCCGTGGCATACACCCAGCGCATCGGACCGGCCGACTGTCCGGCATAAGCGGCCCACTTCTGACTGTCGACATCGACCAGGTCCAGGACATGAATCGGCCGACGTCCGGCAAACGCCACCGGACGGTGCGCGGGGTGCGTCAGCAGGCGAGCATAACGGATCATCCCTGTGCAGAAGGTCAGGACTGCATCAAACGGCCGATCCGCGTGCCAATCGACGATCGTTTTTGCCAGCTTCGGATCAAAGAAAAGGTCCGGGGTCACAGCCCGACCCTGAATCAGCGCCTTAACCCCGCGTGCCCGGCTTGCTAATGGGTGCATGCAGCGAACCGCCAACCGACTGACCAACCCCGACAGCACCTGACGCTGCTCGACGCCGACCTCCTCCTCGCTCATGCAAGCCAGTGAGACCTCGAAGTATTGGGAAAGCAGCTTCAACAAGTGATAGCTACGGATCCGGTCGCCCCGGTCCGGGGGATACGGCACCCGGTGCGTCAGCATCAACACCCGCCGGGGCAGTTGTCGGGAAAACGGTGAAAGCACACCCATGCGGGTTTCATCGGCTGTTTATACCGGTGAGTTGGGTTGTAGCGGTACGGGTCCGGTAAAGTTAGCCCTGCTGATCGTCCAAAGCGATCGTCACGTAATAGGCCCCCCGCACGATGCCGTCCTCATCGGTCATGAAAGTCTGCACCCGGTAATCCCCCGGCGACAAGTGGACCCGAAAGACTTTGCATACGTCATCTTCATGAACCGGTTGTGTCTGATCGTAATCCGCAATCGTCAGGCGTGCGGTCTGAATCGACAGGGCCTTGCCGGGCACAAAGTCATCCAACCAGTCCTGCCGTTTCCGTGGTGGTAAGCCCGATCGGATCGAGGCCCCGGTTTCTCTCGGCCAACGACGAAGCTCGAACCTATACCTCCCGGGCTTGAGCACCTTGATCGGCCACCAGCCGTTGTCGATCAGTCCGGGTCGGACGTGTGACTGGCTGTAAATCTCGGCCTTGCCGTGCCAGGCGTGCGCGGTGACGGTCACCG
>CAZJCN010000437.1:0-2234 GCA_964544195.1 uncultured Phycisphaeraceae bacterium
CACGGATGATGTCACGCCGTTCGAGCAGGTCCGCGATGTGTTCTTCAAGCTGGGAAGCGGTTTTGCCTGCGGCACGGATCGGGCCTACAAACGGCAGGCGGACCATGCCGGACGCGTCGATCTGTCGTTGGTATGCCGCTTCCTGGCCGGGATCCACCAGTTCAAAGATCACGACCGCGATCGTGTCGTTGGGAGCCAGTGTGTATTCTTGGAAGTCAGGACGAAGATCGTCGGGCGTCACTTCGCTGAAAGTCACCGCCAGATCATCGTCGCTCTCGATCACGTCAATGCGGTCGAGGATCGGCATGGTGATCGGGGTGTGTTCCCACCGGCCGACCACAGAAGGATCCATCCAGGAATCGGTTTCGCAACCGATCGGGCCGGCAAACGCCATCGCCCCCAACAGCCCCACCACTCCGATCTGCTTTTGCCACCTACGGTTTCTGTTCTGCGTCACCGCTCGCTCCTGCCTCAAGGTCAAGTAAAGAGAGGTCTTTGTCGTTCCGTCACCAAGTTGGGCCCGCCGCCTGCCAAGCGGTCACTGTCGGGCCGGTAAGCTACCTATATTAAAGTAAATCCCTTTCAAAAGCACCTGCAAGTCCGCCGGGCCCCTCAAATAAAGACCATGGCCACAGGCGGGCAAGTCTTCACCAAGCATCGGCCTATCGCAACCGAAACCTGATTGAATCGGTCGAGGATCGTGATGTTCAGGCCTTATAATCCTTCCGGGCCTCACGCTTGCCCCCCACGGCGGCTTGAACCACAATGCCCCAACGTCCGGTAACGATTCAGGAAAGCGACCCGCCCATGCCCAACAGCCTTCACGTAAGCCTGATCGGGGACGGCGCCATGGCCACCGTGCTGGCGCTGCTCCTTGAAAGCAAAGGATTTAACGTCACTCTCTGGGGGGCATTCCCCGAACACGTGGCGGAACTGATCCAGACCCGAGAAAACCGCCGCTACCTGCCGGGCTACCGTCTGCCGGATCGGATCGTCATCACCAGTGACGACAGCCGGGCCATGAAGGGGGCGAATCTGATCGTCAACGCGGTCCCGACCCAGTTCATCCGGACGGTGTGGGACCGACTCAAGCCGCACGTACCGGCCGGGGTTCCGATCGCCAGCATCGCCAAGGGCATCGAAACGGATACGGCCTTGCGCCCGACCCAGATCATCGCGGACGTGCTCCAGTCCGCCGGCCCCGGCTCCGCGGACGATCCGGACCGCCCGGCCCGACCCTTGGCGGCGATCTCCGGCCCCAGTGTGGCGGATGAACTGGCCAGGTGCCTGCCCGCCACGGTCTGCGCCGCCAGCGACGACGCCGATTTCGCCCGGATGCTCCAGCAGGTTTTCACGACCCACTGGTTCCGCGTCTACACCAACCCGGACCTGCTCGGTACGGAACTGGCCGGGGCGACGAAGAACGTCATCGCTCTGGCGGCAGGAATCCTCGACGGCTTACAGGCGGGCAACAACGCGAAGAGCGCGCTGCTGTCGCGCGGCCTGGCTGAGATCACCCGTCTGGGCGTGGCGATGGGCGCCAGCCAGGAAACATTCTTCGGCGTGGCGGGCGTCGGCGACCTGGCGACAACATGTTTCAGCCCCACCGGTCGAAACCGAACCTGCGGGGAACAACTCGGACGCGGCCGTAAACTGCAGGACGTCCTCGAAGAAGTGCCCGGCGTCGTCGAAGGTGTGCCCACCACCAAGGCCGTGGTCGGTCTGGCTAAAAAGTACCGAGTCGAGATGCCCATCACGCAGGCCGTCCATCAGGTCCTGTTCGATGGCATGGACCCGCTCGAAGCGATCAGCATGCTGATGAACCGAGAGCTGAAGCCTGAAAAGATCGGCTGAGCCGCATCGTCTCATCAGTTTTATAATTCCATACGCCACAGAGCATAACACTGCACAACAGACGCAAGGTCGATTGTTAATTGTTGACATTTTATGCCCCTTGGCATACAGTTTTACCGTCCGAATTATTGAAATCACACCCATCGGGAGAGTTCGGCATTGGCTTCTACGACCACCGATCGGTGATTCTGCCATCTGTAAAAAAACGGAAACCCTCATGAAATCATTCTGGATCGCTCTGATGATGCTTGGAATCGGGTCCTCGGCATTCGGTTACGACTGGGACGGCATCCCGGTACCCGCGGACCCCGGGGATGGCAAAGTTTGGCAGCTCCAGGAGGAAGTATCCGACGATTTCAATTACGAAGCCCCCGCGGAGA
>CAZJCN010000438.1:0-2231 GCA_964544195.1 uncultured Phycisphaeraceae bacterium
TCTTGACTTCCACCTGGTCGCCGCGCATGACGGTGATGTTCCATTCGCTGATCCGCCGGGCTCCGCGCGCGGGCCGAGCGGGGGCCGATTCGACAGGGGGGGGCTGTGAGGCGGCATCGGTTGTCTCGCCTTCCACCTCTTCCCCGACCCACGACCCGAGGTATTCCGCCAGGCTCGCCAGCTGCCCGCCGCTCAGCAGTGTTGCGTCGCGGTCCGCTTGCGTGTTGTCCTGCGGGTTGCGCATCGCCAGCGACACCGTGCCCTGCGCCGACGCCAGCTGCAGAGCCTCGGCCTGTCTTGAATCCACCAACAGCGTGACCCGACGGGTCTTGCGTCGTGAGAGAACGCCTTTGTCCTCCTCGCCGTCATCCCCCTCACCCGATGCCGAGGTGACGTCGTCGATCGCCAACACCGTGACACCTTGCAGCAGAGTGGTCGATACCGCGTCGGCGATCTTTTCTCGGGTATCCCGATCGAAACGGAAAAACGCCAGCACGTCCACCACGCTCCCGGGATAAAGCAGCCCCTCGAGCCCGTCAGACAATTTCAGTTCCACGGTCACGGCTCGTTTGCCCGGCGGCAGGTCCGCGACCAATTCCATCCCACGGCTGTTACGTGCAAAGCAGTCGTCGGTTAACGGCTGACCCGCCACCAAAGGTCTGGCAAGGATCTTGCCCACCGCACGCACCGGTTCCAACACCGGCGCCTCGGGAGCCTGGTCGGCCTTGACCGTCTGCCTGGTCAAGTCATCCGCGCGCAGCCGGGTTACCGCCGGCAGGTCACGCGCAGCCACCACCAGCGTCACCTCACGATCACCCGGTGATAAGGCGCTCGTCCCGTTGGGTGACTTTCCGATCGCCGCCATCAGCAGCGCCGCGGAAAACGCCGCGATCAATCCCAACGCTATCAGACCTACGATTGACATACGCATGGCTATTCGCCTTTCTTGTGTGACATGGCCTCGCCACGCCGTGGTTTCGAACCCGTTACGGTCCTTCCTTGGCCATACTCACCGACGCCTGCAGGCTGCCGGGCACGGGGATCAGGAAGAACCCGATCAGTTCCAGGTTCCCGTCATAAGGAACCGTGAGCTGCACCGTGACGGGATCACCCACTTCGGCCGCGTTGTTGATGGTGGTGGCGTAACCGGCGATCCCCGCATCGGCCATACGGGCATCGACGACCGCAAGGATGTCGGCATTGGTCGCGTCCGTTCTCGCGCCTTCTCGGGCACCCTCACGCGCCGCGTTCACGACCTCGCCCGACTTGGCCAACATCCATCCGTACTCCATCACCCCGAACAGCAGGATCAGCATCACCGGCAGAATGATCACGAACTCCAGAGACGCGATCCCTGCGTCGCGTGTACCGTGTCGAACAGGGCGAGATGGACGGATCAATGCCACAACCACACCCCCCCCAAGGCCAGACAGGTCCCCGTAAAAATCGCCAGGCCGTACGGCATCGTGTGAAGGACCTCGGCCGCCGGCAGCACATATTCACCCCGCTCAGACCCGCGCCGCATCAAGGCGGTTCGCAGGCTGTCCACTATCCAATGCAGGTTGGCAAACACGTCTCGAAGGTTTCGCTGGCAGGCGATCATGACAACACTCAACACCCCGCCGGCAATCATCACCGCACCCAACACGAGCGTGCCGCCGATCACACCGAGCCAGGCACCGATCGCACCCATCAGTTTGGCATCCCCCGCACCACCCCCCGCAAACAGGAATAACAGCACGAACGGGGCCATCGCGATCACCGTACCGGCCAGCGCATCTCCCGCTCCGGCCCAGCCTCCGGTGATACACGCCCAGCACAACCCAGCCAGCCACGCCGGCCCGGTCAGGATGTTCGGGATCCGGTGGCTTCGGCAGTCGGTCACCGCCGCCACCATCGTGACACCCAGCACCACCAGCCAAGGGATCGACCAGTTCGGTTGGGTCCACAATGTCGACCACCAGCTTCCCATGATTTCAACCTCTCCTCAGATCTGACATGACAGCCGAAGGTATTCCTTTGATGAAATGATGTGACGCACGCTCAACCGGACATCTCTGACGTGGTCGCGTCCATGCGGTCTGTCACGGCCTGACCGAGTGCGGCCATCGCTAACGCGACCACGACGCCGATCAGGGCAAGCAGTAACGCATATTCAATCGATGCCAACCCGGACTGGTCTTCCGTGAATCGTGACAGGTTCCTCATCTCGCACCGCCCAGGTGTAAAAG
>CAZJCN010000439.1:0-2227 GCA_964544195.1 uncultured Phycisphaeraceae bacterium
GTTATGACGCCTCCGTGTTCCCGGTCAACCATCCGAACTACGGCGTGCCGGAGGCGCCGGATCAGCCTTACTATGTCAAGGGATTTAACCGTGACACTACACTGTTGGAGATCCCACCGTTGACCTGGCGACTGGCCGGCCGGAACATCGCCGTCGCGGGTGGCGGCTACTTTCGGTTGCTGCCGCTGTCACTCATGCGACGCGGCCTGGTGCAGGCGGCCAGGCGGAATCGTCCGGCGGTGCTGTATTTTCACCCGTGGGAGTTTGACCCGGAACTGCCTCGCATGCCGTTGGGTTTGGCAGGACGTGTGAGAACTTACACCGGCCTGAAGTCAGCCAGGCGCCGATTAGAACAGATCATCCGTCAATATTCGGAAAACATGCCCGGCCAGCAATGCGCCTGGCGTCCGATCGCGGAACACCTCGACGTGTTCGAGTCGATCGCCAAACAGACCGGCGTCTTTACGCTGCGGCCGCAAGCGGCGGCGTGACCGCCCCCGTCCCTTGATACACTCCACCACCCAACAGCCGGATCATCGGTGCCAGCGCCTTGGGCCAGTCGTAGCGGCGCTGCACACAACGACGGGCCGCCGCCGCGACCTGCTGACGGTAATGATCGTCTCGCATCAGCGCCAGGACATACCGGGCAAACATCTTCGGGCTGTCCGCCACCAGCAGGTGACGACCGGCCAGAGCGCGGATACCGTTTGCTGCCTCGGGAGAACACACCACCGCACGCCGACACGCCATCGCTTCCAATACCTTGTTCTGAACTCCGCGTGCTACTTTCAGCGGGGCGACCACCGCTGCGGCCTCTTCCAGATATGGTCGAACATCCGGAACCGTGCCCACCACCTCGACGCCCTCATGATGACGCAAAGCCTTGACCTGTGGCGTCGGGTCTTTGCCGACGATCTTGAACCTCGCGTCAGGAAGCTTACGGCGAACCAATGGCATCACCTCACGGGCAAACCACTGGACCGCCTCGATGTTGGGTTTGTAGTTCATCACACCCACAAACACAGCCGTATGACTCGCGATGTCCGGACGTGGCGAGAAGTACTCCAAATCCACGCCGTTCTCTACCACCGACAGGCCGGGATGGTTTCGGAAACAGCCACGATATGTTTCGGCTTCGGGCGCGCTGATAACGGTGATGTGGTCGATGCGGTCTTCGAGGCCGGCCTCGATCCGCGCCAGCCTTTTCGATTCCGTGGCATACACCCAGCGCATGGGCCCGGCCGATTGTCGGGCATAAGCGGCCCACTTCTGGCTGTCGACATCGACCAAGTCCAGGACATGAATCGGTCGGCGCCCTGCAAACGCTACCGGGCGGTGCGCGGGGTGGGTCAGCAGGCGTGCGTAACGGATCATCCCCGTGCAGAAGGTCAGCACCGCGTCGAATGGCTGGGCCGCGTGCCAATCGACGATCGTTTTCGCCAATTTCGGATCGTAGAAGAGGTCCGGGGTCACAGCCCGACCCTGAATCAGGGCCTTGACTCCGCGTGCCCGGCTTGTCAACGGATTCGTGCGACGAACCGCCAACCGACCGACCAAACCGGACAACACCTGACGCTGCTCGACGCCCACCTCCTCATCACTCATGCACGCCAGCGAGACTTCGAAGTATCGGGAAAGCAGTTTAAGCAGGTGATAGCTTCGGATCCGGTCGCCCCGGTCCGGCGGATACGGCACCCGGTGAGTCAGCATCAACACACGCCGGGGCAGTTGTCGGGAAAACGGCGAAAGCACACCCATGCCGATTTCATCGGCTGTTTGTACCGGTGAGTTGGGTTGTAACAGCACGGGTCCGGTAAGGTCACTCGCCGAGATCGTCCAAGGCAATCGTCACGTAATACGCCCCCCGAACGACACCGTCCGCATCGGTCAGGTAAGTCTGCAGGCGATAGTCCCCCGGCGACAAGCGGACCCGAAAGGTTTTGCATGTGTCGTCTTCATGAACCGGTTGTGTCTGGTCATAATCCGCGATGCTCAGGCGTGCCGACCGAATGGACAAGGCTTTGCCGGGGACAAAATCGTCCAACCAGTCCTGCCGTCGCCGTGGCGGCAGGCCCGATCGGATCGAGGCCCCGGTTTCCCTTGGCCAACGACGAAGTTCGAATGTATAGGTCCCGTGTTGGAGCACCTTGATCGGCCACCAGCCGTTGTCGATCAGTCCGGGTCGGACGTGCGACTGGCTGTAAATCTCGGCCTTGCCGTGCCAGGC
>CAZJCN010000440.1:0-2218 GCA_964544195.1 uncultured Phycisphaeraceae bacterium
GTCATAGCCCCCGCTTGAATCCTTTTTCTGTGCGTGGTACAAACAGGAATGCCCGCAGTAAAGGACAGCCAGAACGATCCCGATACCCTTCCAAGCACTGAAGACCTCTTGGCCGAGGCTGGCCACGCCAGTCAGGAATCCGAGTTTTTCAATCCCGTCCCCCCCGGGTACCGCCAGGGCCGGCATAAGTACGTCATCGTCCTCGGCACGGTCATGAGCGGACTTGGCAAAGGCATTTTTTCGTCCAGCCTGGCGAAGCTGCTCAAGGACAAGGGCTTGAGTGTGGCGCCGATCAAGATGGAGGGGTACCTCAACATCGATTCCGGGACACTCAACCCGTACCGGCATGGTGAAGTGTTCGTTCTTGACGACGGGCTTGAGACGGATATGGACCTGGGCACCTATGAGCGGATGCTCGACCAGAACCTCAACCGTCATAATTACACCACCAGCGGGCAGGTTTACAAGCGGGTATTGGACAAGGAACGGCACGGGGGATACCTCGGCCGGGATGTTCAGATGATTCCCCACGTGACGGGCGAGGTGAAATACCTGCTCCGGGACCTGGCGGTGAGACAGAACGCGGACGTGGTGTTCGTGGAGGTAGGGGGGACGGTCGGTGATCACGAGAACGCTTTTTACATTGAGGCGGTCCGGCAATTGGCTTTTGAAGAAGGGCCGGGGTCGGTCTGCTTCGTGGCACTGACTTACGTCATCGAACCACCCGCACTGGGAGAGCAAAAATCCAAGGCGGCTCAGTTGGGGTTGAAAAAGCTGATGGAGGCTGGCGTTCAACCCAACATTATTGCGGTGCGTAGCAAGAACCCGGTCACCTCCTCGGCGGCTCAGAAAATCGCGATGTTCAGCAACGTGCCTTTGACCCGTGTCTTTTCCATGCATGATCGCGAGTCGATCTACACGATCCCCGATGCCATGCGTCACGCCGGGCTGGACCGGGAAGTGCTGACCATGCTCGATCTGCATGGGCGTGTCAACCAGGGTTATGAGGACGAAGCACGCGAAGCCTGGCGGGGCTTCGTCGGAAAGCTGACCGCCAAGCGTCGGTTCAAGGTTCGTATCGGGATTACCGGGAAATACGCATCCTTACGCGACGCTTATGCCTCCATTGACAAAGCCCTTGAACACAGCGGGGCGCACCTGTCTTGTGATATTGAAACCGAGTGGCTGGACACCACGCGCTTTGAGCCGGGGGAAGCGGCTGAGAAACTCCAAGGCATGGATGCGGTCATCGTGCCGGGCGGGTTCGGGGTGCGAGGCACGGAATCCAAAATCGCATGTGTTCGCCATTGTCGTGAAAACAACCTGCCGTATCTTGGAATCTGCCTCGGATTCCAGATGGCAGTGGTTGAGTATGCCAGGAATGTGGCTTCGTTGCCCCAGGCGGCCAGTACGGAGTTCGACAAGCTCTCAGAGTCGCCTGTCATTGACATTCTGCCCGAGCAGAAAAAGATCGAGGGGCTGGGCGGGAACATGCGCCTTGGCGGGAAAGACGTATTGATCAAGCCAAACACCTTGGCTGCGTTTTTATACAAGCCGGACGCGGGCAAGCCTTTCGTGATCCGTGAGCGTTTCCGCCATCGTTACGAAGTCGACCCGAAGTACATCGATGTGTTGGAGAAGGCCGGCTTGGTGTTCTCCGGCCGACACCCCGAACAGCCGATTATGCAGGTACTGGAGCTGCCGAACCATCCGTACTTCATCGGGGCGCAGTTTCATCCTGAATTGACCAGCCGACCATTACGCCCGCAGCCCATGTTCATGGGGCTGGTTGCGGCGGCGATCCGGCATGCCTATCCCGACACGGCTCCGGAGCAGATTACGCCGAGGTGGCTTAGAACGCTTAATCCCGGCCCGGTCCACGCCAACCCGTGATCCTTCCTGCGGTTTTCAGAGGTAAGGTTTTTCTTTGTCCTGACTGGTGACAAGGCTTGATTCTTGTCTGACAGGTTGTAGGATAATATTATATAATTAATGGGCTGGATGATCGGCATCTTCTCACGTTCCAAGGCCGACGCTGTTTATTGGACGGATTCATGTCCCATACTCCCCGATTTCATCGAGCGGGTTTCACCCTGATTGAGCTGTTGGTGGTGATCTCCATCATCGCCTTGCTGATCGGGATTCTGTTGCCCGCACTCGGGGCTGCGAGACAGTCCGCCCAGTCTGTGGTCTGTATGAGCAACTGCCGGCAGATCGG
>CAZJCN010000441.1:0-2212 GCA_964544195.1 uncultured Phycisphaeraceae bacterium
TACCGTGGCGATCGATACGCCAGTCTGCCTCGCAATGTCTCTAACGGTCGACATGAGCCCTGCCAAGTGATGAAAGTAAGTAAATGTCTGTATCAGTTACAACGTGTTCCTCATCCGTTAAATTACCCCGATCCAACCCCCCTGTCAACGAATTTTCTCACATTTAATAGATATTTCTCATCGCCAGGCTACCCCCGAACCTTACCCAGATTGCCTGACAGTCGCACCCAGACTTGTTACATGTTAAGCCGGGTTGTTACATGTGTTACATCAGCGTTCATTGGCGTAACTCGTGACCGACCGTTCAGTTGCGAAACTTGGTACCGTGACAAACCGGCCTACCCGGACATGTAACAACCCCCCCCCATACCACTCACGATGGCTCCCCGTATATCTGTGGGTTAAAAGAACTTATACCGACACGCAGCAAGCAAGGATCTGAAATCGCTTACATATCCGACTTAAAATCGCTTTCAAAAACGAGGTCACTCGGCCCACCTACCAGATTGGCCAGCCAACCGGGAAACACTGCCGACGGCCGGGACCACACCTAAAAAAATTCGATATGGTCTAACCATGAAATCAGGGCTGATGCGAACAGGCGGCCATCGGTATTGCAAGCCTGTTGCGCCCTGAAAAGAACACAATCACAGCAGAGATATCCATAAAACACCGGAGCGAGAATCTCGCTGGAATCTCCCGTCTGCTTCCGGATATTTCAATTTGGGGGAAATGGGCGGAGCAGGATTCGCGCCCCCATTAAAAACCCCGATGAAAACGGCTGATTCAGATCTAGGCGGCGCAAAATCCGGCGCACCGTCGACGCCGGACGTCACCCACGACCCTGACTTGGCTCGTCTCGTGATGGCTTGGTCTGGCCTGCCTTCAGCTATCCGCAAGGCCATGCTGACGATGCTTGAGGCGTTGAGTCGGTCGGGGATTACCGAAGACGAGCCATAAATCAACGTGGTTGGCGGCTTCAATACCGGATATGGATAAACAGGCGTAGCAGCTTAACGGAGACCCGGGGCGAGATGAGTATTGGGGGGAACATGTCGGCGGCCGGCATGCCCACGCTCATCGAATCCGTCAGGAATATGGGAAACCCATCATGGTGAAAATCGACAGCCGCGCTCGATCTGGTGGTGCTGCCACAGCCGGAAAAAAGACACAGGCCCCGAGGGATGCGGACCCCACGAAGGTCACCGCGGTCCAGAAACGCATCCTGATAGCTCTTGAGCGGTGCGGGAACGTCTCCCGGGCGGTGCGAATGGCGGGCAGTTCTCGTTCCACGCACTACAAGGCCCTGAAAACCTCGCCCCGATACCGGGCCGCCGTGAAGCGGGCAAGGGAGACGTTCATCGACCAACTGCGCGAGGCGGCGGTCCACCGGGCGATCCATGGCGTTCCCCGTCTGAAGTTCTACCGCGGCAAAGTGGTTTGGATCCCAAAGCATGATAAGGATGGCCGATTGATCCTGGATAAGAAAGGCGAGCCGATCTGGCAACTCTATGTCGAGCGCCGCTACTCCGACTCATTATTAATCAGGCTGTTGGAGGCCTGCTGCCCGGAATATGCCAAGACGAGGCCACCCGGGTCGTTCAACTCCCTGGAGGGCGGGGGTGCCTTGCCCTAGGACGCTTAATCAGGATCGGATTCCCGCTGGGTACCGGCAACTGGGGCCTGTCCCTCAACACCGAACACAACCAGGTGCGCGCTGGTAGGCGCTTCAGGGGGGTTTGCGGCGTTTCACCACCGCCGGACGCGGTTGTTGCGTCAAGCAGTTCCAGGCAATGGTTTTCCTTGCTTCGTCGTAAGGACACACCGCGGCTTGCCGGAGTACCCGCTGTCGGAGCGGAGTCTCCCGAAGCTGCTCGAAATCGGCGATGCCACCCGGCCCGACACCCGAAACTTCCCGCTGGCAACCACCCCACCGGCGCCGCTGCCAACCGACCAGGCCTCGGCGGTGCAGGACCCCGACCGGATAACCAATGCCATGGGACGCGGGTTCGCTCCCTCCCCCCGCACCCAGATCGGGAGCTTCCTGACGCATACCAAGAAGGCGCGGCAGTTCCAAGACCAGTGACTGATCAACCATGCCATTTAAGGGGCCGAGTCATGCGGCGACGACTCCAACGCCACCTGATTCAAGGGCAAGCGGGCCGACAACTTCCCCGACGGCTAACGTAGTGTGCTGAACCTGTCTCTGTCC
>CAZJCN010000442.1:0-2206 GCA_964544195.1 uncultured Phycisphaeraceae bacterium
TTCAACACCAACGAGGCGATGCGTCGTCACGTCAGCACGCTGCTTCGGGACAAGCTGGTCGGGGGGATCAATCTCGGGCAGGCGATGGTGTCCGCGCTGCAGACCAAGCAGTTTCTCAGTGCCTTGCCGACCCGGATCAGCAAGGCGCTGGATATCGTCGCGGACAACGCGTTCCGCGTGAAAGTGGATGCGGTCGATGAAGACCGGCTGGTCGAGGTGATCGAAAAGATCGCCAACCGTGTGACGATCGGGTTGGTCGTGTCGGCATTGATCATCTCGGGGGCGATCCTGCTGGGGCGGGAATCACCGCACACGTTGTGGGGGTACCCGGCGTTGGGGTTGATCCTGTTGATCGCCGGGCTGGTCGTCGGCCTGATCGTCTTGGCGCGGGTGTTCTGGAATGATTTCGTGCGCGGCAGTTGATCGGGGCGATCATCGGCCAGCGAAACTGCGCATCAGTGCGATGTGATGCCGGGCGCGGCGGCCGGTCTGTCTGCGCCACAGTGAACGGTACATGGCGTTTGCGGCTGAATCGTAATCCCTGCGCTTGATCGCGTTTCGCAGATTGCGCCACTTGTGCAGCGACCCGGTGTTGAACGTCATGTCCACGAGGATCAGCTTGATCTCGGTCGGCAGGTGATCGAAGCCGTCGAATTGCGATCGGGCGGTGCGGATCGCGCGCAGGACATCATGGCGCAACAGGCGGTCGATCTGTTCATCGGTCAGTGTCTGTGTGCCTCGGCGTAACGCTTGATATGAAAGGCCGGGCAACAATTGACGGATGTCTTCCGCGGCGCCGTTTCGGTCGAGGTTGAAGCCGACGCCGATGGTCGGATGTCCCATCGAGTCGCGGTAGACTCGTTGCCGTCGACCTTCAAAGCGTTCGACGAACCGGATGGCGTCATTCAGCCATGGCGGTGCATCAGCGTTGTCCATGTTCAGGTCTTGATGCGGGTCCGGTTGGGATAGGCTGGCGGTGATTGGCGCGGGAATCGGTTCCGGGGTGATGGATAGGGCATGTCCGGCAGCCGTGGGGGCAGGGCTCGTGCCGGTCTGCAGGGGGTTTGTGTGTGCGATCGCCAACAACCCCGCCAACACGCCTGCCCATGTGATCGCCCACACCATCCCTCGCGGGTGGTTCCGGGTGATCTGGTTGAGAGCGGATGCGAACATCATGAAACCGGGTCGGGGCTGTCCTTCTTGGGATTCAAAAGCGGTGCCCAAGCGGGAGCCGGCATGTATCTCATTGAGATAAATATGGTTACAGTAAAAATAGGCGTTGTTTGAGCGGGGCCTGTTATGTGAGATGTTGCCCGGCGGCAACGGGGTCGTCGGCCCAATGCGCCGCGTTGGGCTTGGGGGTATCGGGTCGAGTGCGGGCCGGTTCGGTCGGGTGCGTATGACGGGCGGGGATCGTGTATGCTTACCGGCCTGATGTTAGAGCAAATCGATCAATTAAAGCAGCAAGCGGATGCCGACCTCGGCGCGGTGGCCAGTGCGGAGCACCTGGAGGCGTTTCGGATCAAGTACCTCGGGTCCAAGGGGCGGGTCAAGGCGCTGATGGGCCTGATCAAGGACGTGCCCAAGGATCAGAAGCGCGAGTTCGGCCAGCGTGCCAATGCGCTGAGACAGGCCCTGACCGAAGCGTTCGAGCAGAAGAAGCAGGCGCTCGGTGCGGATGCCGACGCGCGGCGCTCGTCTCGTAAACCGATGCTGGACGTGACCGAACCGGGTGCGCCGCGCCGGCTTGGTCGTCAGCACATCATCACGCAGACGATTGATGAATTGATCGAGGTGTTCGGCCGGATGGGCTTCGACGCGGTGACCGGTCCGGAGGTGGAGGATGAGTATCACAACTTCGTGGCGTTGAACATTCCTCCGCAGCACCCGGCAAGGGACCCGCTGGATAATTTCTACCTGACCGATCCCGACGGCGACAACCCGCTGTTGTTGCGGTCACAGACCTCAACCGTGCAGATCCGTGTCATGGAAAAGACACAGCCGCCGGTGCGGATCGTGTCAACCGGTCGGGTTTATCGTCCTGATGAACATGATGCGACGCATTATTCGATGTTCCACCAGATCGAGGGGTTGTATGTCGATCGCAAGGTGAGCATGGCGGACCTGAAGACCACGTTGATCCAGTTCGCTCACGCGTATTGGGGGCCGGACGCGGACGTGAAGCTGGTGCCGAGTTATTTCCCGT
>CAZJCN010000443.1:0-2200 GCA_964544195.1 uncultured Phycisphaeraceae bacterium
ACGAGGATGTCCGGGTTCGCCTGTACGACCTTGCGCAGATGCAACGCCTCGGGCAGACGCAACGTCATCGGCTTTTCACAATAGACATCCTTGCCCGCTTCGATCGCGTCGATCACGTGCTGCGCGTGCCAGTGTTCGGTGGACGCTACGATCACGCCGTGCAGGTCATCGCGGGCCAGCAGGTCTTCGTGTCGGCGGTACGTATCGATCTGCACACCCGGCTGCTTCTCTTTGCATGCCGCCAATGCGTTTTCCCAACGAAGATCACAGACGTCACACAGCGCGACGACTTGTACATTGGCTTCTTTGCGTTCGTTGATACCCAGCATGGCGTGGACGTGTCCGGTCCCCATCCCGCCGACACCGATCACGCCCAGCCGGATCGGATCGTTTTCTCCCAATGCCGCACGCGGCCCGGACTTGGGCACCGGGGCATTCTTGGGCAGGGTGATCTCGGCTCGACCTTTCGACGCCGCGGCCCCAAGCACCATCGCCGAACCCGCCAGCGCCGCGGTGCGCGTCAAAAACTCGCGACGGTTGGTGCCTCGCCTTTCGACCTTTTGATTATTGTTCTGTTTCGATTGATCGGCCACGGAAAAATCTCCTCGTGTATGTGTGATTCACAGTGTGGGTCGTGTTACCGGTCGGCCTGTTCGCCGGCGGTATCGTCGTCAGCATTCAGAACACGGATCTTGATGTTTCGGTACCAGACCTTGTCGCCGTGGTCCTGCAGCGCGATATGGCCTGTGTCCGACTGCCCGTAGCCCGGCATGGTCGCGAACTTTGACGCCGTCACACGTGCTTTCCAGTCGTCACTGTGCAGGTCGTATTCCAACAGCTTCTGGCCGTTGAGGTAATGCTCGACGTGGTTCCCGACGACACGCAGAAGCACGTGGTTGAACTCGCCGACCGGACGGGTCGCGTCTACTGCCGGGGCGTGCAGCGCGTAATTCGCTCCCGCGGAAGTCGTGGTGTTACCGCCATCGGGGTGTCGGCTGTTGTCCAGCACCTGCATCTCCGGACCGCTTTCGAAAACATGCGGGTAATCTTCCACGACATGGAAGAATATCCCCGAGTTGCCCCCCTCGCTGATCTTCCATTCCAGCGACAGCTCGAAGTCCTTGAACTGCTCGCGCGTGATCAGGTCGCCCCCGGGTCCGACCCGCGTGAGGCACCCATCCTCAATCGCCCAGCCTTCCGGCACGTCCTCTTGCTGATAGCCGCGCCACGCATCCAATGTTTGGCCGTCGAACAACAACCGCCAGCTCGCTTCGCGTTCAGCATCGGTCAGCGTGTTGATCGAGTGCGTTGCATGATCAGCCGCATGTGTGTTGTCGTGATCGGTTGTGCATGAGTCAGCGCGGACAATACCAACACCCGCAGACGACACCACTACGTAGAACACGCTCAACCACAACCGCCAGCCGCCAGACATCCGTCTCCGTGACATGTATTTCCCTTTCCTTCCCGAGGAATCGCCATCTTAAGGACCGCACGTGTGAAGACAAGCGCCGTTGATGAAATTAATCGACGCTTGCCGGCGGGTTGTCGGTTTTGCCGGATCGCCACCCCTCGTTAAACAGGGTTAACAGGACCAGCGTGGCCGCCAGCGCGATCGCGGACTGTGTCCACCAGAACTGGTGATATTGCTGCTGCCCGGCCGCGTCGGTGAACCGATCGAAGTACCCGTTGTAAAAACCTGCCAGCACCGGCCCGATCCCCAGGATCACGATGCCGAATACGGTCTGCGCTGAGTGTCGGATGTTCTCCGGCGCGACCTTCTCGACATATAAAAATGCCCCGGCGAAGAAGCATCCGTAGTTCAAGCCGTGTAACGTCATCGCGGCGACGACCATCCACGTCGGTTCCTGCAGCGCGAACAGCCCGTAACGCAACGCGTACGATCCCGTCCCCAGAATCAACACCCACTTGTAACCGATCCGCTTGATGAACAGCCCGAGCAACGCCAGGAATACGATCTCGCTCCACTGCCCGATGCTCATCACCGGTCCGACCCACTTCACCGCCAGACCCACCGCGTTTTCCAAATATGGCCCGGTCCGGATGAAATAACACTGATGGATCATCGAGATCGGCAGTGCCACCAAAGTCACCAGCAAAAACCCCCGATGACGCAGCAGCCCGAACGCCTCGGCAAACGCCAAGGGATGGGTCGTGTCTCGCTTCGGCGGGGTTTTAG
>CAZJCN010000444.1:0-2195 GCA_964544195.1 uncultured Phycisphaeraceae bacterium
TAGAGTGTCAGCTTCCCAAGCTGAATGTTGCGGGTTCGAGTCCCGTCACCCGCTTTCCTCAAACGAACTGATGATCAACGCCTTGTGCTGCCCCCGGCGACACAAGGCGTTTGTGTTATGCCCACCTCCGCGAGTTAAGGTCAATCTGTACCGCCAAGCCAACACCCTGACCAGTCGCCGCCGCGTCCCCGTCGGCGTTCACGGCGCTCAAGAACGACCGCACCGAGGTATTCCATGCCCGAGGCCGACGCTGGTGTGAGTTACAAGGTCGATCCTGAATACCTCGAACACGCAAACCGCGAGGCCTTCGACGAGCAGGACCAACCCGAATTGCCCTGGGACGCCTGAGCCCTTTCACAACCAGCTTGGCCAGTTTCGTCTTGACCGAGACGGAATCGGGTTTACAATTTATGCATGCAGTGTGGGGAGGCGTTCCCCGAGCAAGAACACCGGTTCCAACGGACCAAAATAGAGGGTTCGGATGGTGAACGGGGCGAATCACACGCCGATTCCAGGGACAGGCAAACCTCGCAGTTTTTCCTCTCCTCTAACCCCTTCCCCCTCCCGATCCCGGCTCGCTTGGAATCAAATTTCCTATCAGACAGTTGATTCCGCAACACGGTCAACCCGCTGGAAACCATGTTCGCATAGGCCATGTCCGTCGCAGAGAGAAAAAAATTGACGCGCCTTGGCCACGAGAGATACCTTGCATGAGTGCATTTCAGCAGGAGATGTAAGCAGACCGCCTGAAGCGGTACCCGATTTGATGAGAAGGAGAGGTCACCATGAAAGCGCGCAGAATCCTGTGGGTGGCGGTGGCGGTTGTTCTGTGGACCGGGTCGGGTGTCCGGGCCGGGATCAGTGGTAATGCCTACAGCGAAGCATTCTGGTCCAGGAACCTGGTCGATTCCGATAGCGAAGTGCTCAGCGATGTACCGGATTGGCAAACAGGCATCACCACCGCCAGTTACAAGGGCGGCATCGGTCGAAGCAAGAGCAGCGCCAATCTGTCGGCGCACGGCCTAGGCGCCAGCGGTGCGGCAGCCGGGCTGGGCCTTAAACATGTCTCGCCTTTCGGCACCGTCACCTACCAGCAGACCGGCGGGCACGGCGTCGGTTACGTCCAATACACCGATACGCTGACGGTTACCAGCGATACATTACCCCTCGGCACGCCCGTATCCGTGCAGTTCTGCTGGGCGGTGGCCTCCTCCGTGCATGCCAACCACAAGGATAGCTACGGCCAGTCGCCTGACAACTACGCCTACGCCAGCGGCGCCTTGACTTTCAATGTCTCGGCACCGTCACCCTACGCCGGCTTCAACACTTACGACACCGGCGTGACAAATCCGTTGGGAACCACCCTCAACGGTGTATGGGACACCGGCACCGCCGACCGCACCATCGATGTGGCCGTCGGCTCGGTGCTGACCTTGAACGTCGCGCTGTCGACGAGCGCCTCGGCCAGCGCTACGGGTCGCTACAATCCTAACACCGGCATGGTCGAACCGGACAACGGCAACAGCGAATTCTGCGGCGCGGTCGTGTTCGGCGCTGCTGCCCTCACTCCGGGCGTCACATTGCAATCGACCTACCTGAAGGGCGAGTTCCCCGGTCTCGGAAAATGCACCCCGCAGGATGCGGCCCTCCTGATCCCGCGACTCGACCTGCCAGAGCCAGCCACAGGCCTCTTCCTGATGCTCGGATACGCCCCACTCGCATTGCGCCGGCGCCGTATCCCCTGTTCGTGAACTGTAACCCGAACCCCGGCAAGGCCGGGTCTAACGGTGGATGATTCATCCTTTGCCCAATTTCGTCGGTGACGACACCGGCGCAAGCCAAGACGCACCATCCGGTACGTGAATTCTTATTCCTGGGGTTGTTCGATGGCTTCCAGAAAAAGCCCGGAGGGCTCGCGCTCCAGCACGCCGACATGAAAGACCTTGAAGGTAGAAAACGATAACCCCTCATCCCCAAAGTCCCCGATCCCGGCCCGTCAGGAATCAAATTTCCTATCAATAAAAGCCCCAAATTCAGACGGATCACCTACTGTCGCAGTCACATGCAAGGACTCGTACCAGCGGCGGTGCGGGATGTGGTGAGCTACGTTGCTGACGTAAGATGGCGCTTGGTCGGACCTGCTTCCCAAGCTGAATGTTGCGGGTTCGAGTCCCGTCACCCGCTTACGAACAAGC
>CAZJCN010000445.1:0-2194 GCA_964544195.1 uncultured Phycisphaeraceae bacterium
GCTGGCCGGGCTGTTGAACCAGAGCACGGTGGCGCAGGCCAAGAACACGCCGGGGTTGGGCAGCGTGCCGGTGCTCGGGTCGCTGTTCCGATCGGTGCGTTACCAGGAAGAAGATACGGAACTGGTGGTGCTGGCGACGGTATCGCTGGTCGAGCCGTTGTCGATCACATCGGCGCGTCCTGTCCCGGGTGACCTGCACGCCCCGCCGAGTGACTGGGAGCTGTACGCCAACGGTTGGCTGGAAGGTCGCGTTCCGGCCAAGGCCGGCAAGGCACACGCGGAATGGATTCGTCAGCACGGCCTGGACGAACTGGTCGGCCCGGGCGCTTGGGAATCGTATCACAATCAGTTCGACCCCTCCGGCAGGATGCTGATGAACGAATACGCCAGCAACCTGGCCGTGGATAACACGACCGATGGGCAGGACGTGGAGTCAGAACACACGGCAGAATCGGAAGAACAACATGCAGAGGCTCATGACGCAGAGGCGGACGCTGCCAATGAAACCGAGGCGACCAAGTAACTGTCATCAGGTGACACATGCTCAGTGATAAACACATCTGGATGATCGGCCGGGATGAGGGCGTCTGTATGGCGGTGCGGCGCGTGCTGGAAGCGGAAGGCCTGCTAGAGACGGTCCGCACCAGCCCGGCTTTGGAACCGGTGCTGCCCGAGCTGGGACGTGGCGACGACGAGATCGTGATCATCGATCTGGACCCGTCACCGATGCAATGCCTTCATGCTATGGAATCCGTTGTCCTGCACCTGCCGCAGACGCGGTTTGTTGCCCTGTCGGAGCATACCGACAGCAACCTGGTGATGGAAGCGATGAATGTCGGGATTCGGCACTTCATAGACAAAGCCACACTCGGGAAGGAACTGTCCCGCATCATCCGCCGGATTCATGGGACGATGGCGGGTCAGCCGACCCTGGCCGGACACGTGGTGACCGTGCTGTCGGCAGGCGGCGGGTGCGGCGCGACCACCTTGGCGGTCAACCTGGCCGCGGAGCTGCCGCGGGACGCGGATCAACCGTCGTTGCTGATCGATCTGGACAACGCCTACGGGACGATCGCCTCTTACTTAGGTCTTTCCGGCCGATACGGATTGTCCGAGGTGCTGGCGTTCGATACCGCCGGGCCGATCGATCCGCAGCTGATCTCGACCACGGCCCTGAAATACAGCGACCGACTCCATGCCCTGATCAATCCGGTGAGTATGAACTTCGTCGACCCGGCACCGCTCTGCTACGACCGTCTGGAACCGGCGATCAACGCCTGCAAACAAGCCTACCCGTGGGTGGTGGTCGATGCACCACGTGTCCCGATCCAACTGGCTGTCCGCCTGGCTCACCTAAGCCGGTTCACGCTGATCGTCGGGCAGCTGTCGGTGAAAGATATTCACGCCTCGCGTGCCATCCACGGGGCTTTGATACAACACGGTGTAGCACCCGGATCGATCCACCACGTCATCAACCGCTATCGCAGCCGCCACAACCTCCTGTCTCTGGATAAAGCCAGACAGGCGTTGGGCGACGACGACCTGCAAGTCGTAAAAAACGATTTCAGCAGCGCGATCGAGAGTATCAACCTCGGCCAAACCCTGGCGCAATGCGCCCCACGGTGCGGCGCAAGGCGGGATATCCAGAGCCTGGCCGAGTGGGTCGCGACTTCCAGAGGCAACGGGCACACCTCATTGCTCCATGTTTAACCAGTACCAGTGACAGGCGAATCATGAATTACACGTCTCACAATCATCCCAACTCGCACGGCAACGGGGGCCTGCGTCGCGATCTGTTGGCTTTGCGCACCACGATCCATCGGCAGCTTCTCAACACGATGGACATGAACGAGGCTCGCCAACTGAAGATCGAAGAACTTCATGCCGAGTGCTCCCGCCGGGCGGACATCCTAATCCGTGAACAGCGTGTCCCGCTGACCGGGCCGGAACAGCAGCAGCTGGTTCGGGACGTGATGGATGAGATATTCGGCCTCGGCCCGCTGGAAGAGTTCCTCCGCGAACCGGACATCAGCGACATCCTGGTCAACGGGCCGGATCAGATCTTCATTGAACGCCGGGGCGTGCTGGAAAAAGTGGACGCATCGTTCCGTGACGAACAGCACCTGATGCAGGTGATCAACCGGATCGCGGCGGACGTGGGTCGGCGGATCGACGAAAGCTCACCGATGCTGGA
>CAZJCN010000446.1:0-2192 GCA_964544195.1 uncultured Phycisphaeraceae bacterium
CGAAACCCAGCTCGGGTTCGCGTTGGAGGACGCGGGTGACCATTTCGCCGGTTTTTGCGGCGCCGAGGACGACGACGGGCATGCCCCAGGCGCCGAGAGCGCGGAGCCCGCGTCGTGTGGCGGCTTCGAAGGTTGGGCCGAGGAACGCGGCAAAGAAGAAGGTCAGCAGCAGGACACCGCGCGAGGGATCGGCTTTGAGGACGGCATAGTCCCAAGCCAGCAGCAAGGCGAAGACCAGCCCGACGGTATAGACCCGGCGTCTGAGCCGTTCGACCGCGGTCAGTCCGTAGCCGGGGTAGAGGCCTTGGAAGCCGTAGACGACGGGCAGCAGCAGCATGCCCACGGCAAGGGCGGCGTATTCACCGCGTCGCAGCCCGCCGGTGAGGATTTTGAACTCGGTAACCCGGCCGAAGGCGTCCAGCCCCCACCGGACCCAGAACCCCAAGAGCAACGCCAGTTGCATCGCCAGCACGTCACTGAGGAACAGCGCGGGGCCGGCCCAGAACTTGGCGCGGAAGGGCAAAGGCTTGGCGACGGGCGCGCGTAAGCGGTGCCTGGCCGGCACCTGTTTTTGAACGATGGTGACCTGCGGGCGGCCGTCGGGTGCGGCTGTGGGTCGGTCAGCCGACTTGGGGCTGGTTTCCGAGGACGGCGGCGCATCGGCCGGGGCTGTGTTGGGTTGGATTGCGGATTCGCTTGGGGTCATACCTTCCGTTCCACGCCTGTCGGCGTCAGTGCGGAGTGCCGAACGTGCCCACCCGTGGTCAGTGTAAACCGGGCCGGCATCCTGTCAACAAACCCCGATCGATGGGCAGGTTAGCTGTGCCACAGGTCCGACTTTCCCGTTACCATTGGCGCGGATGCCACGTGGCACGAAGCAAAGCAGATGAAAGCACGACTGAGGCGATTATGGCACAGCTCGACCCAACGGGTGATGTCGTTGGGCGCGGCGGGGATGGCGTTGGCGTTGCTGACGGATGTGCTGATCGTGCGCCGGTTCGGGTTCACATCGACGACGGACGCGCTGGTGATCGCGTTGACGCTGCCGAGGCTGATCGGGACGGTCGGACGGGACGCGACGAAGTTCAGCCTGATGACGGTGTTTATCCAGGCGAAGAAGGAGCAAGGGGAATCGGCTTTTGCCGACTTGGGCGCGCGTGTATTGAACTTGTTTCTGGGGTTGGGGCTGGTGCTGACGGCGGCGGGGATCATGCTGGCCGGGCCGATCGTCGGGCTGATCGGGTGGGGGCTGGAGCCGGGATCGGCGGCGGTGTCGGCGACGATGTTGAGGCTGGCGGCGGGGATCGCGCTGTTCTCGTCGGGGTCGGCGGTGCTGGAGGTGATGCTCAACAGTCAACGGCACTTCACGATCACGGCATTGCGTAACGCGATCACGCCGACCGTGGTGATCGTCGCGATCCTGATGACCTGGCAGCATCCGAGCGCGGCGTACTGGACCGCGGGGGCTTTTACGCTGGGTTACGGGGTGTATTTTCTGCTTCTGGTCGTCAGCGCGTGGTTGAAGCTGGGTTTTCGGCCTGATCCACGGCGTGTGCCCAAGATGGAGACGCTTCGTCGGCTTCGTGGCGCGATCGGGTATCCGCTGGCGGGCTTCGGTGTGAGGCAGGCGGCGCGCGTGGCGGAACGGGCGATCGCCTCGCTTGGGCCGAGCGGGTCGGTGACGGCGTATTACGCGGCGTACCGGTTGCTGGCGGCGCTGCAGAACCTGGTCGGTGTGTCCGTGGCGTTGACCGGGCAACCGAAACTGACCGAACACGATCTGTCCGGCGACCGACAACGGTTTGCCAAGGCGTTGATGCGTCGTGTGCGTGTGATCCTGCTGCTGAGCGTTCCGGTGGCTTTGATGATGATGGTGTTCAGCGGGCCGATCATCCGGTTGCTGTATGGTCGTGGCGGGATGAATGCGGACGGGCTTGAATTGGCGTCGGCGATCCTGTGTATTCTCGGGCCGGCGGTGGTGTTCTACTGCCTGACGCCGGTGCTTAATTCGGCGCTGTATGCTCGGAAACGCTACGGCGCGGTGTTCGGTAACATGTGTCTGGCTGCTGCATCGAACGTGTTGCTGGCCTTGGGATTGTTTGACCGGCTGGGGGTAACGGGTGTGGCGTGGGCGGCCACGCTGGCGGCGGTTCTGTCGGTGCTCAACCTGGTTCGTCTCCTGCATCGACAGG
>CAZJCN010000447.1:0-2190 GCA_964544195.1 uncultured Phycisphaeraceae bacterium
GGGCGTAATCGACACGGGCGGTATCCGCGACCTTGGCTCGGTTCAGTTCCTGGCGAGTCAGCAGGCCGTCTTCGTAGAGCTTATCCAGGCTGATCAGCAGCGGGTCGCCGGCAAACGCGGAAAAAGCGCTGTAGGGGCAGCCATGCTTGTCGGACGGGCCGATGGGCAGCATCTGCCACCAGCGTTGTTTCGCGTCGGCCAGGAAATCCGCAAAGCGGTAGGCCTGTGGGCCCAAGTCACCGCAGCCGAAGGGACCGGGCAATGAGGTCGGGTGAAGCAGCACCCCGCTGGCGCGTTGTTTCAGACTCGCAAGTCTTGTCAAGGCTCATCTCCAGTTCCCCGGCCTGTCCTGCCACAGCGGATACCGCTTGAAGCAGGGTGCATCAAGATAACGGCAACGTCAGGCCGAACCAACCGAACACTTCCAACCGGTTCGGGCAGGCTTGTTACAATCCCGTTCAAACCTGTCTGACGGCTGGAAGGAGCGGACCATGCCACGGATGTCACCCTACCCCACCTTTCTCACTGTGATCGTGTGTCTCGGCCTGTTGATCGCAAGTGCCATGGCCGAGCCAACCACGGATGAAACCCAGCCCCCCCCATCGGCAGCAGCCAAACCCACGATTGAAATCAACCTCGGCCACGCGCTGGACGCGCTGACCGGCGAGCCGGCGGTAGTCGCCCCGCCCCCCGGGCAGTCGATCCAACAGCTTCGTGAACGGTACCGAGAGTTGGCACGCCAACGCCAGGAACTGGACCAGACGATCTGGTCGGAGGAACGGCTGGCGCAGGAATACGAGGAAACCTTCGTTCAGCTATGGGACGATCTGCGCCTGCACGGCCACAAACCGGACGACTTCATCGCGTTCGAGTTTTCGCGCATCACGATCGGCCACCCCGGTGAACCGCAGCTTTTAATTGAAGGGATCAATCGGGCGTCGCTGAACAACGAACCGACAACGCTTGACCACGACGGGTGGCAGACCCTGGTGGATGACCTGTTCGCGGCGGGCTACCGCGCGGTGCAGAGCGAATGGCATCATGCGTCGTTCGGCAAGGATGAACAGGGCCGACGGGTCTCCACCTTCAACATCACGATCGATCTGACCCACCCGGGAAGCGACCGACGGCTGACCGTGACCGGCCCGATCCGGATTGTCTGGTCGGAGGGAACCAACCGTCACGGCCACCACCTGCCGGACTCGATCGACGCGACCGGGTTGATGTTGCTGGAACGGCAAGGAACACCGTTGTTCGAGCCGGTTGAAATCGGCAAGGTCCGTTTCGGGGTCGGGCAGGACGATGTGCTGGCCCATGACCTGGACCACGACGGACTGATCGACGTGATCTACCCGAACCAGAACGTGGTGTTTCGCAACCGTGGCGACGGGGAGTTCAGTCGGGACACGCTATGTGAGTATCCCGTCAAGATCGTCGCCGAAGCGGCGTTGGCGGACCTGACCGGGGACGGGCGGGTGGATTACCTCGTGGCGGGTTCCAACCTGGCGACGGGGCAAACCCCCAAGCGTTACGGGTTGTTCCTGTTTGAAGGTGATGGAGAAGGCGGATTCAGCAAGCCGGCGAAGATCACGATCCCGCCGAATGAACTGCCGTTGAAACTGCCGTCGTCGTTTGCGCTGGGAGACATCGACCGGGATGGAGACCTGGACGTGTATATCGCGCAGTACAAGCCGGCGTATTCAGGCGGCAACTTCCCAAGTCCCTATTACGATGCGAACGACGGGCATCCGGGTTACCTGCTGGTGAACCGAGGGGACGGCACATTTATGGATGCGACACCCGGCTCGGGGCTGGAAGCCAAGCGGTTCCGCCGGGCATTCCGGGCTTCGTTCGCAGATCTGGACGACGACAACGACCTGGACCTGCTGGTCGTGTCCGACTTTGCCGGGGCGGACCTGTATTACAACGACGGACAAGGACGGTTTGAAGACGTGACGACGTCGGCCATGGACATCCCGACCAACTTCGGGATGGGTCACACGTTTGATGACTTCGATGCCGACGGCGAGCTGGATTTTTACGTCACGGGAATGGCGTCGACCACGGCCCGGCGTCTGTCGAAGATGGGACTGAAACACCCTGAATTGGAGGCCTACAACGATCAACGTCTGATCGTGGCCTACGGCAATCGGATGTATCTGTCACGCAGCGGCGGGCGGTTCGTCGAAC
>CAZJCN010000448.1:0-2180 GCA_964544195.1 uncultured Phycisphaeraceae bacterium
CCCTGTTGTAGCACCGAAGCGAGTCCGGCCGTTGATCGTCGGTGACGATCCAGAGTATGTTCGGCTGTGCGTTAGTAGCTGTGTCATCGTCCGCCACAACGAGGCCATGGACGGATGCCAGCAAGCTTAGTATCAGAACGATCCGCATAACTCTTCTGCTCTCAGTCCCTTTGTGGCATGCCTTAGTGCCAGGCATTACTAAGGCGCCAGCTCCAACCTTCTGAGTCGGATATTCCGGAACCGAACCTCGGGCCTGCTGTCGTCCGGGCCGATCCGGTGGACCTGCAGTGCGATCCGTCCTTCACGGTCAAGACTGTCCATCATCCTTGCAGCGGGAACGCCGTTGACCCAGGTTTCGATGCGCGCCCCCCGAGCCAATACGGTGATCGTGTTCCACTCGCCTTTTCGCCAGGCCCGGCGCGCGTAGGGCTTGTCATACAGGGAAGCGATCCACCCTCGCCGGCCCTCGTCGTAGATCCCGCCGCCATAAGCCCGATCACTGGGATCGCCTTCGACCTGATAGCCGATCAACCGTCCCGATCGGTTGTCGAAACCGCCATCGACTCGGCTTCTGATCTGTACGCCGGAATTGAGTGAATCCGTCTTGATCTCGTAGGTCAGCTCGAAGTCGTCATACACGTCTTCGGTCACGAGAAACGTATTCTGGGGGCTGTTCGGCAAAGCGGTCCCCACGATCTGACCATCTTCTACACGGAATTCTCCGTTCCCGCCGCGGATCACCCAACCGCTCAGGTCAACCCCGTTAAACAGTGAGACGGTGTGGCCGGGAACATAAGTCTGTTGGCGGAGCGGAGCTACCCAGACGTTACGGAACCGGACGGGTGCTTTCGCGTCGCTGCCGTGGCCTTGAAGCCGAACGGGCCCGGTCAGTATGGTTGCGCCTTGACGGATCGGTTCGCCGTGCTGTCGTGCCGATCCGGTTGGTTCCGCCAACACCACATCGTTGTGGATGAGTCGGCCGTTCCAGTACACGGTCATGCGGGCGTTTTCGACTTTCTGCCCCTGTTCGTTGAACCGGGCGGCCCGGAACCAGATGTCATAACTCTGCCATCGGTCGGGTCCCGCCGAGGCGTTGACGTCCGGGGTTTTGACTTGATAGATCGAGCCAGCCTCCCACGGTTCCATGTCGGCTGCGGGTTTATCCGCAGGCGTCGCCAGGATCTGCAACTCGTAACGCCCCTGGACATACACACCGCTATTACCGGTTTGAGGGGTGTATCCGCCGTCTTCGCGTCCGGGTGCCAGCCACTCGACATGCAGGCGATGGTCGCCCAGTTCGATGGCGGTGCGCAGATCCCCCAACCCGTCCGACACTTCAAACCCTTCATGCGGGTCCAACGCGATCAGGTCGTCCTGCGTAAGGCCCCCGGTGCGGTGCATTTTCTTTTCCGCCTTGGTGTAATACATCAAACTGCGATACGAACGCCCGATCAGGGGGACCGCATCGGCGGGAGGCAGCACGTTCACACCGACGCCGACATCGGGTGAACCCGCTTCGACCAAGGGTTCGCCGTTAAGCGTACTCGCCTCTATCGGATCGGGCTGAGGGATCATGTTCAGCGTGTAATAGGCTTCGCTGGACCAGATCCGCTCGCCGTCCGTCGAGCTGGCCAGCATGCGCAAGTACACACACCGTTCGGGCTTAAGCCCCGGGATCACCAGTCGCACACCCATGCCGTCCGGATCGGCGACGGCCTGCGCCACACTCAGCGTTTCGTGATTCTTTTTGACTCCGCCGTAGGCTGCGGACGGGGCATAATTCCATTGCTCGACGTTGTAGTTCGAGGCATCTTCCAGCCAGACGGGATCGACCGGCTTGGTGAATCGGATATGGAAACCGGTCGGCGTCGCGCTGACGTGATGGATCTCAAACACCTTTTTGCCGTTGGGGATCATGCGTTGCAGGCCGAAACGGGTGCCGTTCCATGCCCAGTTCCCGCCGCCGCCGATGCCGCCGATGTAAAGCGAACCGTCCGGCCCCCATGCCATGCGATTCACACCACATTCAAGCCCTTGGGTGAATCGGAATACCGCCCCCTGCCACTGGCCGTTGACTTTTTCCAGGTAGACACGTCGGATGCCGCCTGAGGTGATCTCCCCGAGGAGCAACTGCCCGGCAAACGGCCCGTCATGAATCAATAACGCCTTGGTCGGGGAAT
>CAZJCN010000449.1:0-2175 GCA_964544195.1 uncultured Phycisphaeraceae bacterium
TGCCTTAATGACAATTGGAACCTAAAAGCGGGCCTCGTTGTACCTGATTTCGAGGTTCCGGCACGTCGGTTGTCTGTTGAACAACCACGCGTAGTCGCCCCGGCCGGTTTGGTATAGACCGAGGCTGGATCAAAATCAGGTGGTCGGGTCATGAAAGTCTAACGACCCGCAAAGCAGGAAGGACGTGAGCTATGAAAGCTTTAATCGCAACCTTGACAGTCGGTACCGTCTTCAGTTTTGCCGGGTCGGCTTCAGCCATGAGCCTGTCCGGTGATGTTCGTATGGTATTCGCCCCCGCTTCCGTTCAGGAAAACGCTCGGACCAACAACCGCAAGGCTCTGCTGTTCACCGAACAGGCCAACACGGTTCTGGCCAGTGATCTGAACGTGGAAGCCTATCTGCCGGGCGCGTATGGTGCTCCGAGCACCCTCGCCGGTCAGAGCAAGCTCGGTCCCGCCGGTGTCGGCCGTACCCTGGCCGCCGGTCGTGCCGTGACCAGCTACTTCCTCCACGCCGATGTGGATCAGGACGCCAACACCCCGGTCCTGATGTCCGGCAGCATCACCTTCAACGACAAGATCCTCGGCGTGATCTTCGACAACTTCGCCGCCAGTGACGCCTTGGTCGGCGCCCCCGGTACCAGCTACGAAACCGCGCCGGGTCACGGCCTGGACATGACCGATCCCAACGGCGACTTCTTCCGCATCAGCAACGACCGCATGCGGCTGGACTTCAGCTTCTACGTCAGCGGGATCACCGATCAGATCCGCATCATCACCGCCGGGCAGGCCCCGCTGGTCGTCGATGACAACCCGATTCCGGAACCGCTGACCCCGACCCTGCTCGCGATGGGACTGGGCAGCCTGGCTCTCCGCCGTCGGCACACCGCCTGATCGGCAGGCCACTACAACCTGAAACGTCCTTTCGGCAACCCGTGGTTTATGACCGCGGGTTGTTTCTTGCGCATATCTGCTATCTGCACAGATAAGCAGCTATATCTCGGATGCCGAGCCGCCTGCTGCCGAGTAAAGCCGAAGCACCATGCGACCGACCTTTTTCTGAGATAAGCTGTACAAAGAATCGCTGAGGCCTGACTCCCCCGTTGTGTGTAGATTTCACGATTGCGGAACCCGTCGAAACCCCTGCTCAATGTTTTTCGGCCACCTAACGTGTGGGCTGTGATATGGCTTAGCAATACGGTGTTTCTGCTGGCCACGTTTGTGGTCAAGTCCGGTTGGGTCGGCAACAAGTACGTAAGAAAGCTTGTTCCGGTCTGGGAGTATACGCTGGGGAACTGGTGGTCAGCCATGCTGATGCTGGCCTCCTCGGCCCTGCTGGCGACCTGGGCGGCGTGTGGATCGCTTCCCCATCGGCAGCGCAGAGCGTTTCGATTTCTCAGCTTGATCAATCTGTTATTGTGCCTGGATGAATCAGGATCGCTTCATGAACGGGCCGCGAGTCTGTTGCCCTTTTCGCCCCTGATCAACCTGTTGCCCATCGTGTTGATCGCCATCCCACTCATCGCCTGGTCCATCCTGTCGCTGCATCGCAGTCGCCTGTGGGATGTGCGCGGTTCAGCGTTGCTGATCCTGGGGTATCTCTGCCTGGCGGCGACGGAACCGATGGATATGCTGGCCCATCTTTATCCCCCCCCGCCGTGGTTTGATGCATTTAACGCCGTGTTGGAAGAGGGCATGGAACTGCTGGGCGCCTGTTTTCTTATCGCGGGGGCGCTGACATTCAATCCGATCCGACTCGAAAACTCACAGACGGCAAGTGGAACAAATGAAGACGCCTTCCATGTCTTAGCCATGAAAGGCCTGCGCACTCTCGGCCACCTGGTGATCGGTTTGACAATTCCACTGCTCCTGCTGCGGAGTTGGCTCGGGTCTCGTGAGATGCTGGAACTACACACGCGGGGGGATTTCGGTGCATCCCCCGGGGTCATATTGTTCGCCCTGACATTCTTTGCGTGTATGCTTCACTTACGTCAGTCTCTATCCGTGGAAAAGCGAATTCAATGGCTTGTCTCTGGAGCCACGGCTGTGTTGGTATCCTTGGAACTGGGCTGCAATATGGTTGCCTGGGTCCTACGGGAAAGCGTCCTGACGCCATTGGGCAATGAATGGTGTCAGGGAGCAGCAGCGATACTTGGATACAGCGTGTTGCTTTGGG
>CAZJCN010000450.1:0-2174 GCA_964544195.1 uncultured Phycisphaeraceae bacterium
CGACCGTCCGGTCTCATCTACGCCGCATCTACCTGAAGTTCGACGTGCAGGACCGGACCGAGTTGGTGCTTTACATCTTGCGTGAATTTATTGATCTCAACGGTATCAACCATCATGATGAACCGCTGGAGGAAGAGGCGGTCGCTGTCGATGCCGGTTGAGCCTGATCGGCAGGGATCATCAATGGAATTCGTGTTCCAGATGTAATTTACCCGGATATTGTATTGAACCCATCGTTGCGGTTGATGTAGCATCAGGTAGATGCGTGCGGTACTTCTGGAAAGGCCGGGCGATGTGGATGCTTCACCGCTGGTGATGCGCGATATCCCCGTACCTGAGCCGGGCCCGAAGCAGGTACGTGTGAAGGTTTCGGTCTGTGGGGTTTGCCGAACGGATCTTCATGTCGTTGAAGGTGACCTGCCACTGCCCAAACTCCCGATCGTGCCCGGGCATCAGGTGGTGGGGCAGGTCGGTTCGGTCGGGTCGGGATGTTCCAAGCTCAAGCCGGGCGATAGGGTGGGAATCGCCTGGCTCCGTGAAACCGACGGCAAATGTCCATACTGCCGCGAAGGGCGTGAAAACCTATGTGCTTCATCTCGTTACACCGGTTACCACGAGGACGGCGGCTACGCTGAATTCGCACTGGTTCCGGAGGCTTTCGCGTATCCGCTACCAGACAGGCTGGACGACTCGCATGTGGCTCCCTTGTTGTGCGCGGGGATCATCGGGTATCGGGCCTTGAACAGGGCTGCGGTGCCGGATGGTGGCAGCCTGTTGCTGGTCGGCTTCGGATCGTCCGCAGCGATAGTCTTACCCATCGCGCTGCATCGGGGTTTTCGTGTCATGGTCGTGACACGCACGCCGTCCCATCAAGCCATGGCCCTCAAGCAGGGGGCCGTCTGGGCGGGGGATGCTTTTGATCGCATCCCTGAAAAGGTGGACAGTGCCATCCTGTTTGCCCCGTCGGGACGACTGGTGCCGCCGACGCTCGAGGCTTTGAAACCCGGTGGCACCCTTTCGATCGCCGGGATTCATCTTACGGACATCCCGACCCTCGTTTATGAAAAGCACTTGTTCTATGAGAAGCAGGTCACGTCGGTCACTTCCAACACCCGCCGGGACGGTCGGGACCTGCTGGCTGAAGCCACTGCCATCGGTCTGACCCCACGTGTCCAACTTTACGATCTTGCCGATGCCAACCGGGCCTTGCAGGATGTCAAGCACAGCCGGGTGGACGGCACGGCCGTGCTGACTGTGAGCTGATTATTTCCCCGAAACCATCCGTTAAAAACACGACTGACACAGTGTGGTCAGTGGGGGTGCTTAATGTGTGCATGTTCGGACAGGTCAACCGGGCATGGCATTCGGTACACAGAAAGGAGGCCACATGGTTCAGGCGATTGTGCAACGAGCAGGGGAGTTGGAATGCGGGCAGGAGCAGCGGTTGGGACGATTGGCGTTGGTGCAGATTCTCGGTCAGAGCAAGACGGAGCCGGAGTACAAGCTGTTGAGTGATGGTCTGCTCGATTCGGTGGTGGTGACGGAAGTCAGCGAGTCCGGGACGGTTCCCGAACTTCGGATCACGAACAACCTGGATGTCCGCGTGCTGCTCATCGACGGGCAGGAGCTGATCGGAGCGAAACAGAACAGGGTGTTGAATACCGATGTGCTGGTACCCGCCAAGGCTAGTCTCAAGCTGCCGGTCAGTTGTGTGGAACAGGGCCGATGGAGCTATCGTGCCCCGAGACGTCAGCCGGGGACCGGCCCGAAACGGGAAATCTCGCCGCAGATGTTTCAGCCGGGCAAGTCGGCGGTCTTCAGAACCCGGCAGCGAAAATCCCGGGCTGTCTATCACTCACTCAAGGAAATGGGAGTTTACGACGCCGACCAATCAGCGGTCTGGTGCGAGGTGGCTGAGGAACTTTCAAACTCGGGTGTTTCCAGTTCGACGTCTTCACTGCACGACTTGTATCTCGCCCGGCAGAGGGAGCTGGACGAGTTTCGTAAAAACCTCAAACTCGACGATAAGGCGGTCGGTCTGGCGGTGTTCAGGGACAACCAGTTTCAGGGGCTGGACATTTTCGACCGCCACAGCACCCTGGCGTATTACTGGGAGTCTCTCGTGGACAGCTACACGGTCAGTTTCCTCAACCGGGGCGAACTCACGACCAAGC
>CAZJCN010000451.1:0-2170 GCA_964544195.1 uncultured Phycisphaeraceae bacterium
TCCAGCACGCACCGGAGTCCGTGTAGACGAGATAGCAGTTCGTAGCCCAGTCTCCGAGACAAAATCGCTTGGTCTTGAGTGTCTTTGGCATGATCGTGTCGTCCTGATCAGTCGGTGATTAAGCCATCACAAGGGCGACTTACGTGGAACCCCCGGCTCGCGAGGGTATTGGTTCGGAGTCGGACGTTCCTTGATGATACTAAGGAGAACCAATTCGCTGTCGTAGCCCTCCGGGTAGGCATCGACCAAGGCCAGGTCTCCCGCTCCGAGAATCGCCAGAGCGTCGGCCGCCTCTCCCAACTCTCGCTCGGCCGCCTGTCCCTTCATCGCCAGCATTCTGCCCCCGACACGTACCAACGGCAGGCAGTACTCGGCGATCTCGGCTACTTTTCCCACGGCTCGGACGGTCGCAAGATCGTATTGCTGCCGATGAGCAGGGTCGTGGCCCAGCTTCTCCGCCCGGTCCTTGATCGCTCGGGCATGTGACAGCTCCAGCTCCCTTATACAGTCATTCAGAAAAGCCACTTTCTTGCCGGTCGCATCCAGGAGTGTGAAGTCAAGGTCTTGCCGAACGATCGCCAAAGGGATGCCCGGGAGTCCGCCCCCACTGCCCACATCGATTACCTTGGCCCCGACCGGCATGCCCTCCAGCCCGGGCAAGAGGGACAGGCTGTCGAGGATCAGCCGCCGCCACGCCGTGGTCGGCTCCTTGATCGCAGTCAGATTCACCCGCTCGTTGGCCGAGAGCAGCAGTCCGAGATAGCGAGCCAATAGATCCAACGCATCGTGCGGGACGGATAGCCCCATCCTCAGAATATCCTGCTTCACATCCTCCGGTGGCGGGTATACACTCATCCAGTTCATCATAAGGTCATTGGGACGGGTGTGTATTGCTACCTTGAGGACAAGTCAACAGTCAGACCGGATATTGGCCTGTTGCGGGCGTGATGGCCGATAATTCGGTCATGCGTGATCGTCCCAACCCGCTGGATACGTTGCTGACGGCCTTGGCGTCCTGGCTGCCGGTAGTGGGTGGGATGACTTTGCTTGGGATGGTCCTGATTACGCCCCAATGGCTTGACTGGCGCGAATTGGCATGGCAGCGTGATGTGCTGCAGCTTCAGGCTGACCGCCTCCAATCCCAGCGGGAACGGTATACGCGGTTCTACGAAGCCCTGTCGGCCGATGACCCCGTGCTGCTGGAACGGCTGGCGTTCACGCAGTTAAGACTGAAGCCGGTCGGTAAACGCGTGATGCCTGACCTGTTCGTAGGTGGACCGACTCCGAACCAGCCCGAGATATCGCCCGCCTCATCTGGTATCCGTCAGCAAACCGCCAGCCCAGCGCGGGAATCGGAGGTTATTGAGGCGTGGTTGGCAACCCCTCAGCCGATTGTCGGCCAAGATATTCGTCCCTTGGCACCCATGAACACGCGTCTCACACGGTTGACGCAAGGCCCAGCTAGGTATGTGCTCCTGACGGTTGCGATATTATGCCTGACAGCGGGCCTGCTGCCTCACGATTCGGAACAGCCTGATTCGGGTGATGAAGCAGATGAGAACGAAGGCGATGAGCCATTTGCCGCTTCATCACTTCATCCAGGATCGAGAGAGCACCTCAATATTTCGTCAACGCCACACCTGCGGTTGGTCGGACAAGCTACCCGTCGGGGGGCTTAGGGCGATAATCCGGCGTATCAGGTCTTAGCTTTCAGTAAACAAGCTTACGGCCCGCTTTTCGCCAGGCCTCGATGCCGCCACGAAAATCGGACACAACGACCTGCCCGCCGGCCAGAAGCTTCTTGGCGGCAGCATGGGAGAGCGTGTTTCTAGGGCCGTCACCGTAGACCACGACGTGCTTGGCCTTCTCAAACCTCGGATCGGTGTAACGCAAGTCCGGCAGCGGGATGTTGATTGCTCCGGGGATGTGCCCGGTTTTGTAACGAAGCTCCGGGCGAACATCCACAATGATCAGGTCGGGCTCCGCTTCAATGAGCTCTGCCAACTGAACATCATCAATAATGGTGACGGCCTCGTCTGTCACTTTCGCGGTCGGCTGACAGGCCAACGGTCCCAGCGACAGTAAAGCGATGCTCATGATGATCCATGTTAGGGTTGATGCCATGTTGTTCATTTCGATCGAACCCGCCAATTGTGTGTAGTGTTTCTTA
>CAZJCN010000452.1:0-2150 GCA_964544195.1 uncultured Phycisphaeraceae bacterium
CTAAACATGGGCTGGCCGATTGAGTCGGTTAGATAGCAGGACCAGACCGCCCTCCAAAGCGACAATGGTTGTGGGTTCGGGTACTGCCTGGCCGGGAGGTTGGGGGCCTTCGGGTGCGTTCCAATTCCCTAAGACCATGTTCAGGTCTTCGATCCCGACATACCCATCCCCTGAAGGGTCAGCAGTCGGGATGACCGGCGGGGTGGACTGATTCCAGTTACTTAATAGCAGGTTAAGGTCACTGATCCCCACAAACTCATCCCGATCAAGGTCGCCGACCAGCACGTCGCCGATCCATAATCCCCACGCGACGTTATCGACGATAGACCAGACATCTGATTGAATCGTGACATGGGTGATACCGGAGGGGTGTTGCCAGCCGACGAATTGCGAACTGGCTTGCTGAAGTGTGATAGCCAGTGAACCAAGTTCCACCGTGTCATGGTAAAACCGGATTGTTTCGTGATAATCGAGGTTGCCGGTAAAGTCGATCAGGTCCATACCCACCGCCAGCTGCGGCTGGTCGAACGTAATCGTGAGCATGTTGGGGCCGTAGGTTTTGTTCGCAGCCAATACATTTCCGGAGTACAGGGTCAGCCTGTCGGGTGAGCTGTAGGTTACGCCCGGCTCGATGCCCCACGCAGGCGCAGAGAACGGGTTGGGTAAAGCCAACGCCCCGCCACCGTGGAGGCTGACACTCTCGAAGTCTTCGATGATGATCTGGTCTGTCAATACAAGCTCCAGATCTGCGAAGCTGGTAATGATGTCGGCCTGCGTTACGGAGGACAGGCAGATTGAGAACAAAACGGCACACCACCCTTGCTTGCGGTTCATCTATTTATCTCATCCTGTGTCTGGGTGTAGAGGTTTATCTCTGGCACGCTGCCCCCTTGCCCCTTCAGTGAGGTGTTGAGAACAGGGGAATTATACCATCCTTAAGATAGGAAATTCAATCATTGCGCAGGGACTAAACGGCATGTAACGGCAAATCACCGGATAACATCTCCGGAGGATCTTATGTGTTGATGGTCTTACCCGCGTGCTGATCGCTTTATGACATGTTGTTAACGACGGTCTGCTTCAGTCTCTCCAGCAATGAAGATAACCGAACGGGTTCGGAGAACCCTGAGAGTATCATTGTTTCATTGGCGGCCAGTTGTTTTCGGATGCGCTGGGCTGCGGTGATGATGGTGGAATGGTTCGGCCGACCCATCGCGGCGGCGATCTCCGGGTAGCTCATGCCCGTCATGTCATAAGCGAGCAGGATTAGCAGAGAACGAGCGATGACCACGTGGCGTTTTCGCAGCCGGCCTGTGACTTGCTCGGGGCTGAGCGCAAATAACTCACACACGGCATCAAGGATGGTCTGGAAACGCACTGGTTTACGGGGTGCACCGGCGGGCTGGTCTTTGAACAGTTGGTCCAGCAGGCTGTGCCCGATCGCGGCGACACTGGGGCGGCTGGATCGTTGCAACAGTGTCAGTGCCTGGAGCTTGTTCAGCAGCCCTTCAATATCTCGAACACTGCCCGTGCATCGGTCGGCGATCGTCTGGGCGACCGACGTGGGCATCGCCAGCCCCCGTCGTTCTGCCAAGGCCTCGACGAGACGCAGGCGGGTTTCGGCGTCCGGCTGGTCGATCCGGACCACCATTCCTCGGACACACCGGCTGGCCAATGCGTCGCTGAATTGCTTGATGAGTTTCGGGTGGCTGTCGCTGACCATCACCACGCGTGCGCCGGCCAGTTCGATCTCATTGAAGCAATGCAGGAACTCCTGCTGAGTTTTTTCCTTGTTGGCAATGAAGTGGACGTCATCGACAGCCAGCAGGTCAAGCCGACGGATCTTTCGTCGAAAGGCGTCGAGGCTGTTGGTGCGGACCGCGGTGATGTAATCGTTGGTGAACTGTTCGCCGGTGGTGTAATGCACCTTGGCTTCAGGGTGGAGGCGGCTGACGCGGTGGCAGATGCCTTGGAGTAGGTGGGTTTTGCCGAGGCCGCACCCACCGTGGATGAACAGCGGGGAGCCCGTCGCGTCGTCGAGGTTGGCGATCTGTGTTGCCGCTGCAAAAGCGAGCTGGTTGCTCGGGCCGACGACAAAGTCATCGAGCCGGTAACGCCAACGATCCGGACGGGCAGCCCTCTTGGTGCGG
>CAZJCN010000453.1:0-2132 GCA_964544195.1 uncultured Phycisphaeraceae bacterium
TTCGGAATGATGCTGACCACTTCGACGTTGAACGGTTCGATTTTCGTTCCATGGAAAACAGTGAGGCCGTACCCCTTCATCCCGATACGCACTTCTTCCAAGGGCATGATGGGGGTGGCCTGCTCAGGAACCTTGATGGATTGCGCCAGCGTGAATGGAACCACACACAAAGCGAGGAAGAACCCGAACAGACGCGCTAAACCCGGTAATGGTTTCTTTAGATGGATGTGGTTCATAAGTTATGAAGGTTACTTTGCTAAAAGGTTGTTGACAAGCCTTACTGTCATGCGGATACTTGGCACATTCCGCTGACGCAGCGGCGTCCCGGCCCGACCCGGACCACCGCCGCGGCACCGGATGGCTCCCCGGCGACATTCGTCAATGTCGGGGAAAGCGTGTTTATTCAAACGAACCAAGCCATCGGTGAATCTCTCATGGTTGATAAAGCCGCTGAAGTGCTGGGGTATCGCTTCAAGAACCCAGCCCTGCTGAAAGAAGCACTGACGCACGCCTCAGTCGCTGGTGATCGATTGCAAAGTAATGAACGCATGGAGTTCCTAGGCGACGCGATCCTGGGGTTTGTCGTCTGTGAATTTCTATACAACAACTATCCAGACCTGCTTGAGGGCGACCTGACCAAGATCAAAAGTGCCGTGGTCAGTCGTCGTGTCTGCGCCAAGATCAGTCAGGCGACCGATATGGCCTCCATGCTTGATTTGGGCAAAGGGATGGCGGGGCGTTCGGAGCTACCGAGTAGTGTGGCGGCAGCCGTGCTGGAATCACTGATCGCAGCAATTTACCTCGATGGCGGGATGGAGGCGGCCCGCGACTTCGTCCTCAGGCACATGATCCCGTTTATCGAAGAGGCCGCTGACTCAGCCCACCAGCACAATTTCAAGAGCGTCCTCCAGCAGTATGCCCAGAAACGCCTGCCCGCGAATCCGGTCTATATCCTTCTCGACGAGAAGGGGCCGGACCACTGCAAGTGCTTCGAGGTCTGCGTGGAGTTGGACGGCCGACGCAGTGCATCCGCCTGGGCCAACTCCAAGAAACAGGCTGAGCAGCAGGCCGCTCTGAATGCCTTGGTCGAGTTAGGCTTGGCGCAGATTACGGACGACGGCCGGGTACGTCTGAGTGAAAAGCTGCGCTGATCCGGCAACTCCGCTTTGCCAGCCACACTCGACCGGGCTATCGGCTTGTTTTCAGTTCGGACTCGGCTTCAAGCCAGTTCTCAAGGTCCTTCCCCATCGGCCGACCTTTCCTGAGCCAGATCTCGTAAGCCCGCAAGCTGATCTGTTCCTGCGTCGGAGCGGGCGCGATCACGACCTCCTGCCCAGACGTGGCCTTGCGACGGGTACGGGCCTGAGAAGTCTTGGGTTGTGTGGCAGATGGGGATTTGGCCCGGGAACGGGTTGTACGTTTCTGAGACCCGGAAGCACCGGATGCCTTTTTCCTGGTGGGTTTGCCTGGCATGGCTGACTCCTATTCCGTTAGGACGTTGGGAAGCGGGCAATCATTGCCGCGCTGACACCGCATGGGCATCATGCCTCACACTATATGCATACGACAACAGACTGTCACCGGGTTCGGACCATATTTTCATCTTTTTTTAGCGGTAGACTTCGTTCGTAGTTCGTCTAAGGTATCAAGCACTTCGTTAATATGTCCCGCCACCTTGACTTTGTCCCAGCGATGGACGACTCGGCCGGCAGGATTGATCAGGTAAGTCGTACGGACGATTCCCATGTGCTTTCGGCCGTAGAGGTTCTTTTCCCGCCAGACCCCGTAACGTGTCGCCACCTTTTGGCCGGGATCTATCAGGAGCGGAAATCCGAGGCCGTGCTTCTGAGCGAACTTCTGATGGCTCTGCGCATCGTCGGGGCTGATACCCAGCACCACGGCCCCGCGGCGCTGCAACGGCCCCATCTGGTCACGAAACCCGCAGGCCTGAGTCGTGCAGCCGGGCGTATTATCGCGGGGGTAGAAATACAGAACGACCCACCGGCCCCGATAGTCCCGGAGACGATGTGTTCGTCCCTGCTGGTCCTTCAGTGTAAAATTGGGAGCGGCCCGGCCGACGTCGACAAGCGACGGTGTGTTGGCTTGGTCGGGAGACATTGCAAGCCCTTTCG
>CAZJCN010000454.1:0-2132 GCA_964544195.1 uncultured Phycisphaeraceae bacterium
CCTGGTCCTGATGATGATCCGCGGATTCGCCCATAGACGAGCCATTTTACGCGATTCAGGCCCGGCTGGCATCAGGTGGATCGGTTCATGGCTGCGGGCTCCCGGCTGTTTCGATCCGGATATCCGTAAAAACCGCGTCGGTCAGAGTCCGGTTGTCATGGCTCAGCACGGCCGGCCCGACCAGGAGGGTGTCTCCGGCCTCGTCGAGTGTCACCGGTTCGCCCGCCCGATGCCAGGCCTGTCCGTCCTGAGAATATTCACCCGTGATCACTGCACCTCGACGTGTCAGCCGCAAAAAGATCGGCCAGTCGAGTGTCTCCGTCTGAATCTCCTTCATGGGCTGGCCGGTTGCCGACCGCCACCCCAGCGCCACTTTGCCGGACGGGAACGGATGGACCAGCACATGCGCCGATGACGGGTCCGTGCTGACTCGTGCCATCAATCCCGCCTTGGCATAAAGATGGGTGTCTCCGAGTTTGTGCAGTGTCGCCTGAATCGTGAAGTCGCCGGTCACTTCGCGCCACACAAACCGGAACTGGTCGGCCTCGTTCCAGATGTCGCTGCCGCCGCCGTAGATGATGATGCTGTCAGGTGATTCGACCTTCTGGCCACTGGGTAGGGCCTCGCCGATATCGGTCGCGGCCCAGCCTGTCAGCTGGTCATTGAATGGCGGTGCCGTGACCCTGGGCGCCGGTTCAGGCAGAGCAACCGGAACCGGATCAGGCCGGGTCAAGGCTTCGCGCATCGGTTCGTCAATGACGTACTTCATGGTGCCGAACCACTTGAAATACGCTTCGATCTCCTCCAGAGGCGCGGTGGCGAAAACGGGCTTGTTCAAGGGTTCAGCATTACTGACCATGTACCAGTTGTCATCGATCACGCCACCCTCCGGGTGCAGGATCTTGTATGACCAGATGGTCGCGGCCCAGCCGTATTGGGCATATTCGTCAAAATAGCGCCGCATCAGGTTCCCGCCGCCGAGTTTTTCAAACACGGGATTCCATTCGCCGACGAACAACGGCGCGCCCAAGGCCTCGAGTTCTTTTTGTTTCTCCGGAAGCGTGCGATAGATGAAGTTGGCGTGGGTGCGCAGGCTGGGCTCGCTGCCGAACAGTCCGGGGTAATGGTGTTCGGTGAAGGCGACCTGCGTCCAGCCGTTGTCATGTACGTTGCCGTAAAAGGTGTGTCCACCCCACAGGGGGGCGGGCGCAAAGATCACGTGCCTCTGATCAACTGAGCGGATCGCCTGGTAAATCTGATGGAAGATATCTCTCAACTGTGGCCGGATATCGCCGCTGAAGTCGTTGTACGGCTCGTTGATGACGTCATACCCGGCTATGGAAGGTCGATCCTTATACCGATTGGCGATCTGCTTCCACAAGTGGGCGGCTCGTTTCGCGTAGATCGGATCGTGCCAGAGCTTGTTCTGTTCGACCCGTCCGGTCGGATGGTCGATGCTTTGCCCTCCCGGCACGCCGTGCATATCCAGAATGACATAGATTCCCTCGGCTTCCGCCATATCGATCGCTCGGTCAAGCCATTTGAATGCGTCTTCCTTAAGCTCGAACGGACGCTCATCATCTTCCAGGAGGCGATAGTTGAACGGCAGGCGGATGACGTTGAAACCGAATGACCGGATAATCTCGAAATCACGAGGTCTGATCCAATTCTCCCGGTACATCTCCATCAGGCGGTTTTTTTCTGACTGACCAAAACGCTTGACCAAATTCTGTTCGAAAGCATACTGATCGGGGAATTTGCCGTGGTCGATGCATAGCATCCACATCTCGAGCAATAACCAGTTGCCGACATTACATCCTTTAAGGATGACCGGGTTGCCGGCCTCATCGACAAAGCTCATCCCCTCGGTACGTATCCATTGAAAATTGGATGAATCCGTCGCCTCGTCGGCAGCTAAGGCCGGCGGCGAAACAACACCCATCCAGACGATGACACCTATCCACCACACTCGACTGAACATTCGGCTTACCTCCTCAAGACGATTCATGTCAATCAACGACAAGGCTCACCGTGAATATTACCCATGTATGCCGTTGCTGTGTGGCAATCCAGCCACGTTACAGGCGTTTCATGCAAGTAACATGAAACACAGCCACAGCAGATAAGCGGAT
>CAZJCN010000455.1:0-2122 GCA_964544195.1 uncultured Phycisphaeraceae bacterium
ATGATGCTCTCCGTGTCAGGGCGATAAGATACCATCAATGTCCATGCCAAACCAGTCCATTTTAGGCGTCGTTTGTGTAAGATGAATGAATACAGGGGATTAGATGAGTTGAACCGTGTTCGCATAAGGTCTGATAATGCTCGGTTGGTGATTTTCGGCAACATGGTCCGTCAGAGGATGTCTCTTCTGCACCACCAGTGTCGACGTCTGACTACACCGTACCTGCTTGCGCTTTTATGGGTGTTGATCCCGGTTGGAGAGGGGTTCAGCCAGACCCGCGAGCCGACGTTGGCATCCACGTCTGATATCGAAGCCCCTTTGTTGGATGTCAGTCATGGGTTGCGTGCGTTTCGGGTCGTCGAAGCCTGGCTGGATGACACGCCCGAGGTGGCAACGTCCGTCGATCCGATCCCGGTGACCGGCTTGGTCGGCGTGCGGGTTGTCCTGCGATCTCAAGGCGTCGTAGTGGGGGAAGGGGTGGTCTACCGGCCGGACCCTTGGGCGGTACTCGATCAGCCCGGCCCAAGCGTAGACCTGACCGCGCTGCTGAAGCAGGCTACGGAACAGGCCAAGCAGGGGGTGCGTGACAGTCTGGCTGATGCCCGGTTGCGCGCCATCCTGGAAGGTCGGGCGCTGCCGGAATCGAAAAAGCTGCGCGTGGCGGATGTCAGCGACAACATGACTCTCGAATTGGAACTGGCACACCGGCTCGAGCGTGTCCTGATTCCGAAGCAGGCTGACAGCGATCGGGTGTTTGCTTCCTTTGCGCCGGCTTACCACGGGTTGGTATTGATGCATGATGAGCGTGGGACGTGGGGGTGGGTTTGGCCGGGAGAGGTGATTGCCCGAAACATCCAGCCCGGCACGCAACTGGTGCTTGGTCTGAAGCAGCTCGGGTTGAGTCGCGAGGCCTTGGATCAGATCGGCCGACCCAACGGTATCGGGTTGGCACGGTTTGAAACCATTCATATTGTCCGTCCCTCACTCGACGCCGACCCCGTCCGCGTGATCCGTTCCGGAGCTGATTTGCCCCGTTATACCGTGGGTGAACGTGACCTGACCCGCATGGGAGATCAGTTGGCTGAGCACCTCTATCACCGCATCACGTCACGAGATCAGGTTCGAGGAACCTATCACCCGACCAGTGGTCGGTACGACCCTCCCATTGCCTCCGACGATCAGTCGGCATTGCTGTGTTACGCGATCATGCGCTACGCCAACCACCTGACCACAGCCCGGCCGGATGACAACAGCCCTCAGATGTTCGCTCGCCGAGCCGTAGGCGTGGTCAGGCTTCTCGGACATGAGCAGTTGCGCAGGGACAACAATGATCAGGTTCGCGTGCCCGCATTGTTATTGCTTGCCTTGCTCGAAGCCCCGCCACAGGAGCAGGACGACGAGCTTCGTGACAGACTGGGGCAGTTGGTTCTGGCAAGTGTCGAGTCGGCTGGGGATGACGAACTGTCACAGGCGGAAACCGCGTTGACTGCCGCGGCTTTAGCAGCCTGGTACGATCGGACGAGACAGGGCAGGGTCGGCCGGGCGGCGGAATCATTGATCGATCGGCTGTGGAACGGGAACGATACCATACCCAACCTGTCTGCCTTGCCGTGGTATCTGCTGGCCGAGGAACACCTGGCATCCTTTCGGGATGATGACGGCGCAAGCGAGGAGTCGGAGTCGATCGCGTTAAGGCAAAACATGTTGGCGCAGTTGGTGGACCGTTTGTGTCAGCGTCAGGTGATCGAAAGACCTGAGTTCGGCCCTGATGATGTGTTGGGCGGTTTCGTGTTGTCGCCCGGTCCGCCCGGCAGCCCGCCGAACCCGGACTGGCGTAACGCGCAGGCGTTGTGGCTCCTGTCGATTGCCTTGCGTGATGACCGGATCACCGAGGGCCGGGATAAACTCGGATGGCTTCTCGCAGCCGGGTATTCGGCCAGGTTCATTGATCAATTGATGATGGATGAGGTGGCGTGTTATTACGTGCGTGACCCACGGGCTGCGATCGGGGGCGTTCGCCTGTCGCCATGGGATAACCGGCTTGCCCCCGCGCCGTCTGCGATCAGTTTGTTGGCGTTGACAGAGCTGCAATCGACTCTGCGTTCATTCAGGCCGAGTACAC
>CAZJCN010000456.1:0-2106 GCA_964544195.1 uncultured Phycisphaeraceae bacterium
TCTGGCCCGATGCGAAATACATCCACCTGTTGCGCGACGGGCGCGATGTGGCTCGGTCGTGCGTGCAGATGGGGTGGTACGGCAACACCTATGCGGCCTGTGATAATTGGCTCGAAGCGATGGCCTGCTGGGACAGGCTTCGATCGCGTATCAAGGATGAGCAATGGATCGAGGTCCGCTACGAACAATTGATCGCTGAGCCGGTGGATACCCTGACTTCGATCTGTCGTTTTCTGGGCATTGAATTCGATCAGGCGATGTTCGATTACATCGACAACAGCACGTATAGCTATCCCGATCCCAAGCTGACTTCGCAGTGGAAGCGAAAGATGTCAGCCGAGGAGCTGTCACTCGTCGAGAGTCGGATCGGCGACGAGCTGGTTCGTCGGGGGTACGAACTGTCCGGCCAGCCGATCGCACAATTAAGTGAAGACGAGAAGCGGAAGCTGTATCAGGACAGCAAGTGGGGGCGGAGGCGTTTTGCGGTTCAACGTTTCGGACTTCCGTTGTTCATCATCGAAAGCCTGAGTCGAAAGCTGCATCTCCGTCCGATCCACGACTGGGCACGACTGCGTATGAACGCGATCGAAGAAAAGCACCTCAAGTAGCCCGACATTCAGGCCAACTTCCCGCCAGTCTTGCTCTCAAGGGTTCTGTATACCTTCCTCTGTGGCTGGTCGTCTCATTCAGCGATGTTTTGCGGCCTGGGTGATGGTGCGTATGCAATCAGGCAGGGCGTTTACCGGTATCCATGGTGATACACGCATGGGTTCTCAAAGGGGCTTGACATCGCCCAAATAATAATTATCATAATAAGAAATAATTCGCCTGCCTCACGAACGCCGGGCGGATATTGGTGGTGTAATTCTTATAATTAATTGTTTATAAGATATTTATGGCTCTACTAAGCCCTAGACAACGTGAAATACTCCGTATGGTTTACCGGTATGGGCGTGTCAGCCGGTCGGACCTGCACGAGTTGACCGGGATCCGGCTGAACACGGTGGGCAGCGAGACCGCGGAGCTTCTCGGCTTGGGGGTGCTTCGGCAATGTGATGCGGATGTCCGGGGACGTGGTCGGCCGCGCGTTCCTCTGGAAATTGACCCGCAGAGCCGACATGTCCTGGGCCTGGCGATCAGCCGGGAAGGGGTCGAGCTGGGCCGAGTAAATCTTCTGGGTAATTTGATGGCGGAACCGGTTTCCGTCGTCACCAGAAACCACAACGACACGGTCTTCACCGCCTCGCGTCTCTTGTCGGAACATCTCGACGCGAACACGCTGGCGATCGGCCTGACCGCGCCGGGGTTCATTGATCTGACGAAGCACGAGATGTTGTTCAGTCCGACGGTGCCTTCAGGGCAGTCCGTGAGCCTGGACCCGATCTACTCCGCGGCCGAGACGGTTCCCATCGCGTTGGAAAACGATGCTGTGGCGCTGGCGGCCCGATGGGCGTTGTCTCACAAAGTTGACGAAGCAACCGGCGGCGACGTGTTGATTGTTCGCTTTGGCGACGGGCGGCTTGGTTCAACGCTCCTGATCAACGGCCGACCTAACCGCGGCAGTATCACCGGTGCCAACGAACTCGGGCATACCCGGTTGCCGGTCGATGCCCCGGCATGCTTCTGCGGGCAGACCGGGTGTCTGGAACGGATCGTTTCCAGTGAATTCCTTTCGCTTTGCGACGGCGACCCGACGCCGTTGACTGAACGGGCCGCGAGCTATGACGGCAAAGACTCGGCGATGAACCGCATGCTTGACCTGCTGGCGACGGGTTTATCCAACGCGGTGAACTTTACCCGGGTCAGCCGGTTGGTGATCGCCAGTGAAATGGTCAGTTGCCACGCTTTCATGCAGGCGTTGACCGACCGCGTTCGATCCATGACGCTCGGCCAGCTAGAAAAACGGCTCATGATTGATCTGTGGGACCGGACGGAAGCACACCCGGCCCGCGTGGCGGCGAGCCTGATCCTTGCGCACCTGTACACCAGCCGGTGGGCGTCTTTGACCGCGGTGGCTGGGGAGATTCAGGAGGCGGGCCAAGACTATCGTACCAACCGAATCAGCACCATTGCTGCCGGAAACAGCAGGTGAATTGAGTAACCACC
>CAZJCN010000457.1:0-2099 GCA_964544195.1 uncultured Phycisphaeraceae bacterium
CGTCGACCATGCCGTCGGCGTTGAGGTCGTACCGGCTGCCCGCCGACGCCGGGCCGAACTGCGCCGCCAACAGACTCACGTCGTCCGGATCGAACACCCCGGAGTTATTCAGATCCCCGACCGTGCGTGTCACGACCAGCGCAGCCGAGCTGACCGTTCCTCCACCGCCGACGAAGTCGATCTGCAGGATGTTGATGCCGGTAGGGTTGAGATACGCCAGCGGCACGTCCACCTCACGGCTGACCAGGTTCCAGTCCCCGTCGTCCAACGCCAAGGTCCCGGCCGGGACGTTGATGATGTTCCCATTGATGCTGACGGTAAACGCCTCCGGGGCGCCAAACCGTTGGTACCCGATGCGCATTGTTGCCGACACCGCGTCGGTCGTGTCGGCGATCAGAGCCATGAACGGCGTGCTGCCGGAAGCGTTCAGGTTCACGGTCGTGTCCGAGGCATAGAACGTGCGCTCGTCGTAGGCGATGTCGTAAAGCTGCGGCCCGGAAAGGGTCAGAGTCAGCACCGCCCCCGCCTCGCCGGTCAAGCTCAGGTTCTGCCAGACCCCGGTCACGTCCAGGTCGTCGGTGAAGGTCGGCGTACCACCAAGCATCTCGATCTTATCCAGCGACGCGCTGACCACATTCCCCAGAGAACCGGCCAGTTCCTGCAGGTTCAGGTTCTGCGTGGTGCTGCGCAGGTTGTTCAAAAGAACGTAGACCTCGTTGCCGTTGCGGTACGCCTGCAGTTGCAGATCGGGCGAGGAGGCGTCGGCATCGATGTAATGACCTTTCACATTAGAGAACATGCGGTACATGCTCGCGATGATCGTTTCATGCCAGACGCCCGAAGCGTCCTGCTCCCAGAAGACGTTGTCACCCTCTGCCGGGGTGGGGATGCCGCTCTGCCAGTGCTTGGGTGACACGAACGGCGTGGCCGTCACAATCCGGTTGGGCCGATCCAGAAACACAAACAGCTTTTCGCGAATATCCCGCGACAGGTCCCATTGCTGCTGTGTACGCGTGTAAGACCCGTAGCTGCCGTTGGACATCTCGGTGCGGTTCCATGACCCGTACTCGGTGAAGGCAAAGGGTTTGACCGTGCCCAGGGTGTTGGCGCTGTAGGCCTCGATCATGTCCAGGTTCGCCGAGACAATCCCCGGCCCCATCGGGATGTCCCGGAACCACGTGCCGTTGGACTTCACGGTGTAGCGGTCGTAAGGGTGGAACGTGTAGAAGTCCACGACCGAACCGGCCTGGTCGATGAACGGCTTGAACTCGTTGTTCCACTTCGCAAAACCACTGCCCGAAAAGTCACCAGTCCACAAGCTCGGCCCGCCCATCTTCTGATTAGGAAACGACGCCTTGACGTCCGTGATCACGTCCTTGTGCAGGTCGATCATGCGCTGAACGTCGAAGACGCTGTCGAACCGACCCTCCGGTTCGTTCACGATCTCGATGTAAAACCTCTCCGGCGACAGGGAGGCGGGGAACTGCACGTTCGACAGGTAAATCTTGAGAAACTCCGCATAGGCGGCGTGGTTCATAATCATCGAGTTGTGGACATACCCGGCGTTAGGCTCCCCGGCTGGGACGGTCCGCAGGAATTGAGGCACGATGAAGTTCTGAGCCCGGGCGTAATCCACAAGGACCGGGTTCGGCGCTTCCTGGATCGTCCGCCATCGGCTCCAGCTCCGGGTGTCATTGATGTAGGCGTTGTGGCTGTTGAGGATGTGGTTCTGAAGGGCGGTGGGGTCAAAGAAGCCCGGACGGGTCGGGTCTTCCGGGAGGCCGGCCGACATGATCCCGCCGATCTCAGAGGAACGGGTGGGCGAGGTGTTCAGATCCGTTTCCGAAACCATCAGATCCGTCGCCCAGCCGCCTGGGGTCAAGGTGCCGTGGAACCCGAAGTACCGGGCCCGGTCCAGCTCGCCGACCCCACCAACGGAGCGGTGGGCCTTGGCGTTGATCGTGACCTGCGTCGTCTGCGCGGAGGCGGGGGTCGTGACTGCGCCGATCAGGAGGGCGGCCATGAAACTCAATCCATAAAACGGAACGCCTTTGATCTTCATAATTGCATCTCCGACAATAAAATAGCGCCAGACACAC
>CAZJCN010000458.1:0-2099 GCA_964544195.1 uncultured Phycisphaeraceae bacterium
GCGAGGAAGACGCGCTCAAGATCGCGATCGACATCGCCAAGGCCCTGGACCACGCCCACAAGGCCGGGTTCGTCCACCGGGACGTCAAACCCAAGAACATCATGCTGACGGTGGACAACGTCGCGAAGCTGGCCGACATGGGCCTGGCGCGGGCCGTCAGCGACCGTGAAGCCGCCGAAGCCGAGGCGGGCAAAGCTTTCGGCACCCCCTACTACATCTCCCCCGAACAGATCAAGGGCGAGTTGGATGTGGACAAACGTGCCGACATCTACAGCCTCGGCTGCACGCTGTACCACATGGTCACCGGCCGGGTGCCTTTCGACGGCCCCAACCCCTCCGCCGTCATGCGAAAGCACCTGAACACCGACGCCACCCCCGTCGATCACATTAACCCCAACCTGACCCGAGGCCTGGCCGAGATCATCGAGGTCTGCATGGCCAAGGATCGCAAGCAGCGTTACACCTCCGCCGGCGACCTGCTGCGCGACCTCGAAGCCGTGGCCCGTGGTGAGCCACCGCCGCTGGCCCGGAAGATGTTCGACCTCAGCCAACTCTCCGCGCTGGACCAGAGCGCCGGCCCCTTGGAGATCGTCCAACTCAATGAGCCGGAGTCCATCGTGGAATCCCCCCTGTTCTGGGTCGCCGCGATCGGCTGGTTCGGGGTCGTACTCCTGCTGGTTATCGTCGTCATGATGCTGATGAACGGGTAACCGGACTTCCCTCACCCGCTGCTCTCATCCTCGTGTTCTCCGCTGATTTCTCTCCTCGCTCATCCTGTTATCGGAACAAATCGGCCTGTTCAGCCGTTAATACCCATGAATAGGTAGTCGATAAGAATAACAGTGGGCGAGCATTCCACACAGGACCTTTATGCAGCACTCTCAATCCGTCTCCAACACGCTTCCCAAGCCGAAAGTCCGATCCGGACGCCGGTGGCTTTGGATCACACTGCTTGTCCTTGCGACAGCGGGGGTTTATCTGCTGGCCGGGTCAGGCATCACCTCCCATGATCGGATTGACTGGCGTCATTCCTACAACGCGGCGGAAGCTGAATCCAGCGACACCGGCAGGTCCATGCTCGTGCTGTTTACCGCCGACTGGTGCGGCCCGTGCAAGCAGATGAAAGCATGGGTCTTTTCTGATCCGAACATCGCCGAAGCTATCGAATCACGCTTCATCCCCGTCAAGGTGGACCTTACCCGGGAAGGCTTGCCCGACCAATACCTCGCCGACCGATACCAGGTCCGTGCGATCCCGACCCTGTTGACCCTCATGCCCGACGGCGAGCCGATCAGCATCGCTTCCGGATACCTCAATAAAGCCGAACTGATGGACTGGTTGGATACCGCGAACGCGCGTTACGCCGCCATCCTCAAAGCTCGAAACGACAAAGCTCAGACCGCTTCCGTGAATCCTTCACAGGAGGGGGATTGACACCTTCATCACAAATCGAGTGACACACCACGTCCCGCGATTTACACTGCGATAGTCCGATTGCTGCTGATGGACTCATTTGAAAGGAGCGATGATGACCAACCCGCTGCGATCCCTGATCGAATCAGGCACCAAGCTCTGGCTGGACTCGATCGATCCCGAACTCACGGTGAAAAACCGCGAACTGGGCGCCACCGGTGCGACCTCCAACCCCATCATCGTGGCCGACCTGATCAAGACCGGCCGGTTTGATGACATCCTCGCGGATCACTTCCGGGCAGGCCACAGCGACGAAGAAGTCGCCTGGCTGACCACCGATCAACTTGTCCGGCAAGCGCAGGACGTGTTCCTGCCCGTGTGGGAACAGACGCAGGGCAACGACGGTTACGTCAGCTTCGAACTGGACCCCCTGCTGGAAGACAGCGAACTCGGCCCGCCGCATGACCAGCGCGTGCAGCTTTACATCGAGCTGGGCAAGCAGTGGTCTAAGGGCCACAAGAACCGGATGATCAAGATCCCCGCCACCCCGGCCGGACTGGTCGCGATCGAGGAACTGGTCGCCGCGGGCGTGACCCTCAACGTCACCCTGATCTTCTCGAAACGCCAGTACGAAGCCGCGCGCGATGCCGCCTGGCGTGGGGCCCAACGCCGCAAGGACGGCCTGG
>CAZJCN010000459.1:0-2098 GCA_964544195.1 uncultured Phycisphaeraceae bacterium
ACTCATGGGGGGATAAACCGCAAAGAATACCCATGCTCAAGGCGGTGGGCAAGGTTTCGGCCTTCATACTCATCGGTCGGATGACCGGTCGACCTGTGAGGATCCTCCGGATCGGCTACGCTAACAGGATATGACGGCAAGCCCCTCCCGGACACGGACGTCTGCCACCCCCAGCCAAACGCTGCTGGAGCCGCTGAAGCGATACTTCGGCCACGACCGGCTGCGTCCGATACAGGACCGGGCGATCGCCGACGTCATGGCCGGCCAAGACGTGTTCATCGTCATGCCTACCGGGGGCGGCAAAAGCCTGTGCTATCAGCTCCCCGCGATTCTGACGGAAGGCACCACCGTCGTCATCTGTCCGCTGATCGCATTGATGCATAACCAGGTCGAACTGCTGAACGCCAACGGCGTCCGAGCCACGCTGCTCAATTCCACACTCGCCCCACACGAAGCCGCCTTGCGGGAACAACAAGTTCTCGCAGGTGGATACGACCTGGTCTACATGGCTCCCGAACGAGTCATGAGCCCGGCCGGGCAACGCCTGCTGACCCGTCTGAACGTGGCACGGTTCGCGATCGACGAGGCGCACTGCATCAGCGAATGGGGGCACGACTTCCGCCCCGAGTATCGGCAGCTTGGTTCGCTGCGCACCGGCTTCGGCGGGCGGTTCAAAGATACGCCCCTGATCGCCCTGACCGCCACCGCCACACCGCGTGTCGCCGATGACATCATCCACCAGTTGCAGTTACGAAACCCGGCCGTCCACCACGGCGGCTTTGAACGCACCAACCTCTACTACGAAGTCCGCCCCAAACGCCGAACGCTGCACCAGATCCTGGACTATCTGCACGCACATCCAAACCACGAAGGCATCATCTACTGCCAGAGCCGGGCTCGCGTGGAGCGGATCGCGGAGCAGCTTCGAACCCACCGCATCGACGCCCTGCCCTACCACGCCGGGTTGGACCACGAAACCCGCGAACACAACCAACACGCCTTCATCTATGGCCAAGCCCGTGTGATCGTTGCCACGATCGCGTTCGGGATGGGCATCGACAAACCGGACGTCCGCTTCGTTATCCACGCCGACATGCCCCGACACCTTGAAGGTTATTATCAGGAGACGGGCCGGGCCGGGCGCGATGGGCTGGAGGCCGACTGCATCCTGTTCTATTCCCCCGCCGACCGCGCTAAGATCGAGTTCTTCATCGAGCAGAAAACCGATGAAGTCGAACGTCAGCACGCTTACGAACAGCTCAATAAAGTCGCCGGCTTCGCACACACCACCGGCTGCCGATGCGTCCCCCTGCTCGAACACTTCGGCGAAACCCACCCCGGCAACTGCGGGCACTGCGACAACTGTCGAAAGCCCCCTGTCCTGATCGACGCCACCGAGGACGCCCGCAAACTCCTCTCCGCTGTAGCCCGAACCGGTCAACGCTATGGGCTGGGTTACGTCATCGACGTGTTGCGCGGCTCAAAAGCCCAACGGGTCATCGACAACCAGCACGATCAGCTCAGCGTCCACAGCCTGGGCAAAGACAAACCCAAGGGGTATTGGAATCAGCTCGCCGATACCCTGATCAGACAGGGACAGTTGGCCCTGACTGCCGACGAGTTCCGCACAGCCCACCTGACACCCGACAGCCTGCCGGTCCTCCGGGGCGAGGCACGGGTTCAGGTCGCTCACAGCCGGGCTGCTTCGCCCCCGTCCCGACCACGCCAACGGCCCGGCGAACAATCGCCCGAGCTAAGCCGAACTGATGCCGCCTTGTTCGAGGCGTTGAGAGACCTGCGACGACGGCTGGCGTCCGAGCAGAACGTCCCGCCGTATGTTGTCTTCGGCGACGTCGCCCTCCGGGCCATGGCCCACCAACGCCCGACGAGCGATTCCCAATTCCTGGCAATCCCCGGCGTCGGGCAGACCAAGCTCAAGCGTTACGGCAAGGTGTTCATGGACCTGATCCGTACGCATCAGCAGGTCCCCGCCGAAATCACCGAACCTTGACCCTCATCACGACGTACGCCAAACTATCCAGCCCCACACGGACCGGTAACTGTCAGGGGAACCTCACATGATTCAAGCCGATCAGTT
>CAZJCN010000460.1:0-2067 GCA_964544195.1 uncultured Phycisphaeraceae bacterium
GATCGACGAAATACACTTCCCCGCGTCGTGTGATCACGACCAGCCGGCCGTCGTCATGCATGGACAGCGCACTGGGTTCGAAGACCGGCACGTTTTCGGGCGTCGGGATATCCTCGATGACATAGTATTGCTTGTCCGCTTCCGGCTGATGGGTGGGCAAGCTCCTGCCCGGGGCAGCTAGTAACTGGACATGGCTGGTGATTAAAAACAAAACCACAGCCAGCCAATACGTTGCTGTTGCATAGTTCATAACCTTGGTCCCTTTTCAGCCGCTACATGGGACAGAATATCAGTCCCGACCGGACGCGTCACCAGGAAATATGGACGGCTCGGGGGATTCCATGCACCTGTACCCTGATATTCACCTGCTACCTGTGGCCTGATCATGGCTACCGGAACATCAGCCCATCAATAAAACCGAAATGATCATTATAGGTATGGCGATATGACCCGCATCACACAGGGGATTTCGTAAAGTTGTCAGTTGGAGAGCATTTACGGTTTCGAGGTTCTTACCGGAATCTGTGGGCTTTCGATCGCGACACGCAGGCCGCGAGCAAACGCTCCCAACTCAACCATGGAAGACAACACTTCCAAATGCCTTCCGTCACGCGTGAGTGAAGCAGGTACCGCACGGCCGCCCACGATCATCCTGACACCGCGCCGGCTTAAATGTTCTGCATCACGGCGCAATTCCTCCCCCAGTCTGGAACCCTGCCGACACATGCTGATAGAAACCCAGACAACTTTAGCTTTATGGCACCGAGCGGCATCCACCAGGAGATTCAAGGGCGTGGCGGGGCCAAGGTTGATGACGTCAAACTGATGAGAGGCACAGATCGTTGCCGCCATGATTGAGGGCAGAATATAAGGATCATCCTCCGGGGCACCCCCGATCGCCACCGGGGCCCCGGGGTCAACCGGAGGGAGATACGTTCGCAGCTGATTCACAGCTTGAATACAAACGTCCGTGGCATGGTGTTCGATGGCGATGCCCTCTTGGCCGTGCTCCCAAAGCCGACCGATACGGTGCATAGCCGGCGCGATCAAATCATCAAAGAGCTGCTCCAGCGACATGCCTTGCAGATAGGCTGAGAGCATGATGCCCTTGGCACGCGCGGCCTGATTGCTCCTAAGCGCCTCATACAACGCATCGGCGGGGTCGGGGCTTTTAGCGGCGCATGCGGCCAGATCATCAATACCCAAGGCTGCGAGATTCGCTGGATTCACATCATGTTCCCGGATCAGGCGGATGCTTTCATCAAGCGGGATTCGACGATGGCCCCCCTGTGTGCGAGTCACTCGTACCCGGCCCTGATCGACCCATCGCTTGATGGACGATTCGCTGACTCCGATGACCCGAGCTAACTGCTTGGGGCTGAATGTCTGTAGCATGAGAAACCAAAATCTAGGTTATATGAACGATATGAATGATATTACCTTACCTCGACCACAAGTCAAGACTACAGCACCATTAATGCATTAAATAGGAATTTTAGACGATTTGTCGATTATTTTACTTGACATCAAGGCCGGCATCGCAATAATGCATATGAACGTTTTGAACGTTTTTTCTGAAAGGAGCCGGCATGATAGCCGAGAACACACGCCGTGACAGACCGGGCTTGGTCCTAACAGACATGCCTGCCACAGTGGAAATGAATCCGGAGCCGGATCTGAGCGCAGCCGAGCGGGCGGCATGCGATCTATTGCGGGCATTGGGGGAAGACCCGTCACGAGAGGGTCTGGTCGGCACCCCCCGGCGGATGGCCAAGGCATTAGCCGAGATGATGAATGGTCGCTCAGCCGATATCGGCGGAATCCTGAGTCGACGTTTCAAGCAGGAACAAGGCCAAGTAGTGATCCTGCGCGACATCGGATTCAGCAGCCTGTGCGAACATCATCTACTGCCATTTATCGGCCACGCACACGTGGCATACCTGCCGAGCACTGATGAAGTGGTCGGCCTGAGCAAGCTGGCAAGAGTCGTCGAGGCCTTTGCCCGGCGTCCACAGATCCAGGAACGCATGACGAATCAGATCGCAGACGCCATCCAAGAACACCTTC
>CAZJCN010000461.1:0-2062 GCA_964544195.1 uncultured Phycisphaeraceae bacterium
ATTGATCAACAACGTGGGCAGCTTGCGGATCGGCATGAGGGTATCGTAGCACGCCGAGGGGCGTGGCGGTATGCTGAGCGGATGCTCTTTAAACCGCGAACGACGATAGTATTTCAGGGAGATTCCATCACGGACGCCAGTCGTCGTCGGGGCAGAAAAGGCCCCAACGACGCCGGGGCCCTCGGGCATGGATACGTGTTTCACACGGCCGCCGAATTACTGCGTCGGCACGCCGAATGCGATCTACAGATCTATAACCGTGGTATCAGCGGTGACAAGGTTTATCAGTTGGCTGACAGGTGGGGGGCGGATTGCCTCGACCTTGAGCCGGACGTGATCAGCGTGCTCATCGGAGTCAACGACTACTGGCATGTGTTGAATCACGGCTACGGCGGGACGATCCGGGATTACGAACAGGATTATGATGCCCTGCTCGAACGGACGCGTGAGAGATTACCCAACGTCCGGCTTGTCATTGGTGAACCCTTCTTATTGTTGGCGGGTGATTTTTCTGACGCTCATCTGGAGGCGTTCCGCGCCTATCGTGAAGCTGCAAGTCGTGTTGCCGAGCGACACGACGCCGTATGGGTTCCCTATCAACAGGCCTTTGACGAGGCGCAGCAACGAGCGCCCGCCTCGTATTGGGCGCCCGACGGGGTCCACCCCAGCGTGGCCGGCCACATACTGATGGCCGAGACCTGGCTGAACGCGGTCAACAACGGATGACTCGACACCATGGCGCAGACCCTGACCGAGATCAAACAACTGCTTGCTCAGCACGGCCTGCGCCCGAAGCACCGCTACGGCCAGAACTTTCTGCACGACGGCAACCACATGCGCCGCATCATGGAAGCGGCCGAGATCCATCCCGGCGAAACCGTGTTGGAGGTCGGTCCCGGGACCGGTGCCCTGACCGAACGTCTGCTCGAAGCCGGGGCGAGGGTGCTGGCGGTTGAAATCGATCGTGACCTTGAACCGATCCTGCGTGAACGCCTCGCCGACTACGGCGACAGGTTCCGGCTCTACGTCGGTGATATCCTGGAAAAAAAGCACACGCTCAATCCGCAGGTTGTCCGACTGCTTGACTCGGTTTTATCAAATACAACACACGGCGAAGAGAACAATCAAGCACTGTCGTCCTTCAAGCTCATCGCCAACCTGCCTTACAACGTTGCTTCGCCGTTGTTGATCAACCTTGCCGTGGATCACCCGGCGATGTCTTGTGCCGTGGTCATGGTGCAGCGTGAGGTGGCGGATCGCATCACCGCGGACCCGGGCGGCAAAGACTACGGCCCGATGAGCGTGATCCTGCAAACGGTCTGCGACGCATCAGTCGTCGGCACACTCAGTCCCGCCTGTTTCTGGCCGGCACCAAAGGTCGCCTCCGCGGTCGTTCGATTGGTCCGAAAGCCCGGCCCATTGCCCGTCGAGCCCAAGCACTTGAGCCGTACCGTTCAGCTGCTGTTCCAGAAGCGTCGAAAGCAGATCGGCGCCATCCTCGGCCGAGACACCCCCTTGCCCGACGGGATCAACCCCAACGCCCGTCCGGAATCGCTTTCCGTGGAACAGTTTGCCCGGTTAGCACGTTGTATGGGTTGATCGGGCCGGTGTATCCGCCTACATTCTTTTGTTCCCCGTTGATCTTCTGGTTATCCCGGAGACCTCCACATGCTTCAGGCGAACGCCGGCCCCCGAATCCTTGTAGCCATTCCCGTCTATAACGAACAGAAGTACGTCACCAGCGTGCTTGAAAAGGTTCGGCAATATGCGAAGAAAATCCTCGTCATCGACGACGGCTCGACCGATGAGACCCCGATGCTCTTGGCAAAACAGCCGGTCGATGTGATCCGTCATGCCGAAAACCGCGGCTATGGACGCAGCATCCGCGATGCGTTTCGTTATTCCCAGTGTTACGGCTATGACTGGCTGATCACGATGGACTGCGACGAACAGCACGAGCCGGAAAGCCTGCCTGATTTTTACAGCGCCATCGAAGACGACGACGCTGACATCATCTCCGGCAGCCGATACCTCGGCTGTGAAGCCTGCGGTGATCCGCCGC
>CAZJCN010000462.1:0-2062 GCA_964544195.1 uncultured Phycisphaeraceae bacterium
CGGCCCGGTCCGGAACGGCGTTGAGCGGGGGGGCCGCGCAGAAAACAACCCGCCGGGGATGACCCGACGGGTTGCGGGATAACTTTGCGATGGCGTGATCACGCGGTCAGGGTGGCGCGGTAGCCGGCCGACTGGCTGTTGACCGATCGCAGCCGGACGTAATAGGTGCGCCCTTCCACAACGTCAAAGCTGCCGCTGTTGATGCCGTTGTTCGGTTCGGTCTCGAACACATCGTTGTCCAGAGTGTCCTCGATCTCGAGCGACGCGGAGCCGGTCAGTGATTCCACGTTGACCGTCACGGTTCCGTTGGCCTGGGCGGTGAAGACGAAGAAGTCCTTGTCCCGGTCGCTGGTGGATGTTCCGTTGAGTTCAACCGAGGTGCCGGGGAACAGGTGGAACCGGTCGGCCTGGTTTTTGCGGTTGTTGTTTTCGGTTTCATTGACGGTCGCGGTGGACCCAGGCGCGGGTGCCGCCGGAGCGGTTTCGTTGGGCAGGATGTCGTCGGTACCGCCCCCGCCGAGAATCCCGTCATCGCCGGCCCCGCCGCGCAGGCGGTCGTCATCCAGACCACCGTCGAGGCTGTCCCGACCTTGTCCGCCGCGGATATCATCATCACCCGCGTCGCCGTGCAGCTCATCACTGCCTGCATCGCCGCGGATTTTATCGTTCCCATCCCCGCCGTTGATGATATCGTGACCGACGTCACCGCGGATGTCATCGTTCCCGGCTTCACCGTTTATCACGTCATCTCCCAGTCCACCGCGGATCTTGTCATTGCCGTCGCCCCCGTTGATCGTGTCGCCTCCGGCATCGCCGCGGATGTCATCGTTCCCAGCACCACCGTTGACGGTGTCATCTCCAAGCCCGGCCCGGATCTTATCTCGGCCGTCGCTGCCGGTGATCGTGTCATTACCGGTATCACCTTTCAGGGTGATGCGCATCCCGTTGCCGATGCTGTCCAACAGGCTGCCCTGCAAAGTAATGGTGTCGTTACCCGCTCGACCGCGAACGATCAGTCGATCGATGCCCGAGTATGACGTGTTGTCCGCCACGCCCGGCGCGCTGACGACGGTGACCTCGCCAGGATTGCTCCCCGCCGCCACCACGATCTGGTCGTCCGCCCCCGTTCCCGTGATGATCAGCTTGTCCCCCGCGACGGTGGCCGACAACAGCAGTCGATCTTCCAAGGCCTCCAACCCGGAACCGGGACCGAATCGGGAATGGGATACATCTGACATGGGATTTCTCCTTGGGTTCATAAAACGGGCAGGTCCGAGGCCTGCAGATTGTCATGTGATTTAATCTTACATCGCTGAATCGCGGTGTATAGCTTCCAATACAGATATTTCTGAAGCATCATGAAGTAACACATTTTCTTCGGTTCATGGCGTGTTCGTAGCGTACAGGCCGCTTACTTTGGCCAGATTGACAGGGATGTGATCCGAGCGTTTATGCTGCCCCCGATATCGCTTCATTCACACGCTGTCGCGACGGAACCTCGATCACCGGATATGATGGTGCGAAACACCAAGCCCGCTTGGTAGAGGAGGAGCCGCCATGATGCCCGCCGTGACCCGTCGACAGTTCGTGCAAGCCTCGGCTTCGTTGCTGATCGGAGTATCGCTGCCCGCCTCGGTTAAGGGGCAAATGGAGGATGTCAAAGTGATTAACGATTCTGACTCGGCCGACCTGTTCTCCATCTCCCTGGCGCAGTGGTCGTTGCACAAGGCTTTGTTTGCACGTCAGATCGATCATTTGGACTTCCCTGAAATCGCACGGTCACGGTTCGGGATCGGCGCGGTCGAGTACGTCAACACGTTTTTCAAGGATAAAGCCCGCGATCAGGATTATCTGATCGAGATGAAAAAACGTGCGGCGGATCAGGGTGTCAAAAGCCTGCTGATCATGTGCGACGGCGAGGGTCGGCTGGGTGATCCGGACGACAAGGCCCGACGGCAGGCGGTGGACAACCACGTGAAGTGGCTTGAGGCGGCGGAGTTTCTCGGTTGTCATTCGATCCGTGTCAACGCCGCGAGCGAAGGCTCATTTGAACAGCAGCAGC
>CAZJCN010000463.1:0-2060 GCA_964544195.1 uncultured Phycisphaeraceae bacterium
GGAAGATGGTCTTCCCAGAAGCAACGGACATGCCATTTTGTTAGGCGCTCTTAGACAAATTTCATTTAATCCATTTACAGGTTGTGTTACCTTACCTTAAAACATCGGCGCGACGATCAGGCCATGCGTTTGGCTTGAAGATATTCCAGTGTGACTGGCGGGAGCCATTTTATGCGGCGGTATGTTTTTATTTTTCTGGCCATGCTTACGGCGGGATTTACGCCATCCGAAACCAACGGGCAGGATCTTCTCGGCGATACTATCCCACTTACGAACACATTTCTCCATCTTAAACCTTATGTCGATCTGTCCGGACAAGGCAAGCTGATTTCCATGACCACGCAACCGAGCAATACCGGAAACAACAACCTGTTCGTCACCACACAATCCGGACAAGTGTTTTCCGTGGCAGATACCGGCAACGCAACCGGCTCCGCATCTCTCTGGTTCGACTACAACTCGGCGATTCAAAGCATCATCCCGAACGCTAACAACGGTTTCGTTCTCGACAGCGTAACCAATCCCCACGGCGGGCTGCGGGCCATCGCTTTCCATCCGGATTTCGCCACCAACGGTAAATTCTACACCTCGGCCATGGTTGACCGGCCTACCGGCATCACGGGCCTGAATTACCTGGGCTCCTCCGTCAGCGGATTCGATGCGGAAAGTGTCGTGGCCGAGTGGACCGTTGACCCTCTGACAGGCCAGCTTGCCGCTAATCCCTATCGGGAGCTGTTCCGCGTGCAGATGCCTGTGTTCGATCACCCGGTCAAGCAGATCGCGTTTAACCCGTATGCGCAACCCGGCGATGAAGATTACGGCCTGCTGTACGTCGCGCACGGCGACGGCAGCGTCCATTCCGCGATCGCGGGAGGCGGCCAGAACCGAGACGACGCGTTGGGGAAGATTCTGCGGATCAATCCGCTGGCGGACGGCTCGCAGCCGTACACCACACCGGGTAATCCGTTCGTGGAAATCCCAACACACTGGACGAAATCTACACCTTGGGGCATCGCAACCCGCACCACATTTCCTTTGCCCAGGTCGCGGCGAGTCAGACGGTCGCGATCGTCGCCGAGGCCGGGCGAGACAATATCGAGGAAATCAACGTACTGATCCCCGGGGGAGATTACGGCTGGTCGGATCGGGAAGGGACATTCAATCATAACAAAAACGGTGGGCCGAACGGTTTGGGATACGGGCTGGACTACGGCGTCTCCGCCCTGCCTGCCAATGACTGGCAACTCAACGACTACATCTACCCCGCCGCCCAATACGATCACGACGCCCCACTGGGCGCTTCGGCTGTCGGCATCGCGGTGGCCGACGGCTTTGTCATTGACAATCACAGTGACCCGGAACTCCAGAATAAGTACATTTTCGCCGACTTCCCCTCCAGAACCGGCTGGGTGTTCATGGCTGATCTGAGTGATCTGATCAACGCCCACACACAACTGGCGGATGGTGAGCTGCCCGACGCCTTGACGCAAGCCCCGATCTCTCGGCTCCGCCTGTCCCTGGACAGCAATGGCGACGGGAATATCGATTTCACCTCGAATAACCTCAATACTCTGCTCGGTGTTTCACGCAACGATGTCCGCTTCGGTAAAGGCCCCAACGGCGAAATGTTCATCTCCAGTAAAGCCACCGGCCGGGTGTACCTGGTCACCAACACCGTCCCGCCGTTGATCGGCGACCTGAATAACGATGGCTTTGTTGGTTTGGCCGATCTGGGCATCATCCTTAGTCGATGGAATCAGAATGTCACCCCGGGCCAATGGTCTTCAGGCGATCCGAGCGGTGACGGGTTCGTCGGGATCGACGACCTGAACGAGGTGCTGGGCAACTGGAACGCCGGCACCCCACCGAGCGATTCGGCGAACATCCCCGAGCCGACGAGCGCCGCGCTGATCCTGCTGGGCACGTTGGGCGTGATGACCCGATGCAGCGGACGCCGCCATTGAGTGGGGAAGGTTGCTAATTTCGACTGCTCGGTTTTCAGCGTGCTTTCATGGCAGGTCCTTTTCAGTTGACCAAACTCACGCTTTTCCGGTCTGAGG
>CAZJCN010000464.1:0-2051 GCA_964544195.1 uncultured Phycisphaeraceae bacterium
CAAACGTTTCAAACACTGAGACCGGACGCTGCTCCCACGGCGTCCGGTTTTTTTTATGAGCCTAAGTAGCGTGTACTCAGTTAAGTGGTTGGTCAGATCAGACAATGCTATCGAGGTTGTTCTGACAGGGCGTTGTCCACAGCCTCGCAGAGCGTGTGATAGAGCAGTTGATGGGCTTCCTGGATGCGGGCGGTAGTTGTGTGAGGGGCGATCAGGTCGATGTCAGCCAGGCCTTTGGCTTTGCCTCCGTCCCGGCCGAGCAGCGCGATGATCGACAGGCCTTGGGTTTTCGCGGTGTGGATGGCGTTGAGGATATTCGGGGAATTGCCGGAGGTGCTGATCGCGATCAGGACATCATTGGGATTGCCGAGGGCTTCGATCTGTCGAGCGAAGACGTGGTCGAAGCCGTAGTCATTGGAGACGGCGGTGAGCGTGCCGGGGGCGTCGGTGAGAGCGATGGCTGGGAAGCCGCGTCGTTCGTGGACGAACCGGCCGACGAACTCGGCGGCGATGTGTGAGGCGTCTGCGGAGCTGCCGCCGTTGCCGCAGATCAGCAGCTTGTGTCCGGCTTTGAGACGCTGAACGAGCAAGTCGGCGGCGCGATCGATCTCAGTGCCGAGGGCACCGAGCTGTTCGAAGGTTTCCACGGCCTGTCGGATATTCGTTTTCAGCAGGTCACTGGCTTGTGGCATGGGCGAGGGCCTGTGGGGTATGCGTATCGGCGGGTCCATCCACCCGGACAGGCAAGAGTGTACCGATGGATGACCGGATCGCCAGTCAGCGACCAAGTGGATGCGTGGGTGAAGCCGAGTGGGGTCAGTAGACCTTGTTGGGGTAACGTCTGCGCAGTTCGGCGGCGCCATCGGCCCGGCCGGTTTCTTCGAGCCGTTTGAGATAGCCCTGCCAGGACAGAGGCCCGGACTTGGCGGGGAACTTGGCATGTTCGGGGCCGCCTTCGAACATGACCAGCCAGAGCGGGTCGATCGGATCGCTGCAGTTTTTGATCATGCGGCACATCTGATGATCGTGCCAGGCCGACAGGCGCCACATCGCTTCGCGCAGGACGTCGGGGTGTTGCTCGGCGACATCGTGGCGCTCGTGCGGGTCGTTGGTCAGGTCAAAGAGCATATGCGGCGGGAAGGGGTGATAGCCGTCGTGATAGCTGCGGATGTAGATCCAGTCGCGATCTTTGAATCGGAAGCGGACGGACCGTTGGGCGATGTGTGCGCACTGACTGAGGATCAGTTCGTCTCGGCCTGTGTCGGCTCCGTCTCGGATTGCTTCGGTGAACGCCTGCCCGTCCCAGAGGTCGGGGACGAGATCATCTCGGTCCAGCAACTGCATGATGGTGGGCGCCCAGTCGAGGTGGTAGTGCAGGCCATCCTCGACCTTGCCCTGTGCGCCACCGGGCCATTTGACGATGAAGGGGATGTTGCAGGTGGCGTGGTCGGCTGTGCCGTGTTCGCCGTAGATGCCCAATTCGCCCTGGTTTTCGCCGTGGTCAGCTGAGATGATGATGGCGGTGTCTTCATAAACGCCGGCTTCTTTCAGCATCCGGACGATGTCAGCGATCATGTCGTCGACATAACGGATGGCGGTGTCGTAGCCGTCCATCCACTGTTTGAGGGTGTCCAGATCGGTGATGCGCAGGGGGACGCGCGGGTATTTTTCGGGGTCGTGATCGACGTAGTAGCCCAAGTCTTGCGGGGAGTGCGGCCCGTAACGTTTGACGTCCTGCTGGATCAGGTCGACGGTGAACCAGTCGGCGATGGGTTCGTTTTCGAACGGGTTGCCGTACTCGAGCGGGACTCGGTAGGTGGTATGGATGTCCCAGTAGTTGATGTGGAGGTACCAGTTATCTTTCTTGGCGTTCTGATCGAGCCAACGCCGGACGACGGGCTGGACTTCTTCGGCACTTTCGTGGCCACCCCGCCCGGTGTTGTGGATTTCGTTAAATCCGGCGTAAAAATGATGGGCGGCATGGCGTTGCCCGAAGGGGGAGATCATGGCGGTGTAGTACCCGGCCATCTGGAGTTTTCGGGGCATGGCCT
>CAZJCN010000465.1:0-2049 GCA_964544195.1 uncultured Phycisphaeraceae bacterium
AGTCCACCTCGATCATTGGCAGCTGCAAACGTCCGCCATCCACCGCCTGCTGCAGGGCTTCCTCCATCCGGTTGGCCTGGCTCTGCACGCTGTCGAGCAGGACACACTCGACCGGCTCATCGCGGCCCGGCAGACGCCGCTTCTCAGTCGCGTAGACCGCCCCGTCATAAGTCGGCGGAAAGACTTTGGTCCCTTCGCCGCCAGCCGGTTGTAGGGTAGTTCGGCTGCGGATGGCCGAACCAGATTTTTCTACAGCCTGCTTCAGTATGTCGAGTGTCAGAATGTTTGCCACGGTTATTCTCCTTTTTGCTTGAGTAGGTTAACGAATCTTCAAGTCATGCATTTCCCATAGTATGGGTTTCAATCATGAAGGTTATCTGAACGACTAATGTCGTCGGTAGTACGTTCGCAAGGTGTTCAGTCCCGCCTGTTCAAGTGACCTGTCTCCTTGACCGGCCCGCGCCTCCGACTATCGCCTTCGGAACAGTCTTAACAGCGTCGGCAGGCTGATCGTCCGATTTCGGACTATGGAATGACGCAGGGTCCTAGGGTGTACGCGTCACGCAACGATTCAGGGCCCGTTGGGGGACCGTCCCGGGGTATTCGCTGCCATCATGCATGAGGCCAAGTGTGTCCCTGCCCTGATCATCGTTGGCATACCTGACCACGCGGGACCAAACCCGCTGATTATTATTTTCCCAAGTTGCGCCTCTTGTCGCTGTAACGATCAACCACCAACTGCGCCATCTGGCTGATCCGTTCCGCCAAGTCCGGCGACTCCTCGAAGATACGTTTCACCGACGGCATTAAGAAGTCCCGCCGTATCCGGTAGCCGTTGGTCAACCCGTCGTGGTAGTAAGGGATGCCCGCACCGTGGCGCGTCTTCATATCACGGTAGGCCTGGATTGCGCTGAAGTCGCCAGCCCGACATCCATGAGCTGTATCTCATCCATGACCCACAGCGCATCATGGTGCAACAGGCCATACTCCACAGGCCAGCGCGCCCGGCCACTGCCATAGCCCCGGTTCAAGGCCCGCGAGAGGAGCATGTCCTGTGTGCCGACCAGCACGGCAGGTTGTTCGGGCTTCCAGAACCAGTCGCCTGCATCAACACCACCCATCACCGGGTAGACATTCAGTTGGAATGTTCTTGATATTTTATCCGCCATTGCCTGGGCAATCGCCACCGTTTGTTCGACAAGGACACGCATCGGCAGGCACCAGACGAGCCGAGTCGGCCAATCCGTGTCACCATCGTCACGAATAAGCCGGTGCCATATCCAAGCGGCAATGACGCCTTCGGTTTTACCAAGGCCCGTGGGGATCTTGATGATTCGGTTGCGACAGATGTTTTCACGAGCCAATGTCCGTTGCCATGGATGCGGTTTGTTGTGGCCGGTCAGCTCGGAAAAGATCGGATCATATTCCGACATGAAATCCACCTTACTGGCATACGATAATATCACATTAGATTTCATTAAATCAAAGCGTATTATTACTGTCAATTGAAACTTGTGGCTGGCGGTGACAACATTGTGTCAGCCAAGGTGATTCGTTCCCAGCATAGTTCCATTCCGGCGCAATCCGCACTGATGCCAGCGGAACCAGGCGCGGTGGTAGATACAGTCTGTTATGAGCGTGACGACGTGAGGAAATCTCGGTGCGTTTTCTGTAACGCGACGTGGTGAAATGGGTGGACAGGTTCGGGGGTTCAAAAGATTCAGCCCCCCTCTCCGACCACCTGGAACCAAATTTCCCTATCAGTCGGTTACCTAACGCCGCCTGTTTCACACTCTTCCTGCAAGCTGATGAAATAGTTGATCCCGACATCCACAAGTGCCGCAAGCATCCCCTTCTTATTCTTAGGATTCGCTGTGCCCTGATATTGGCCGTCGAGCAACTACTTCAGACGAATGTTCTCCTGCTCTGACCCCTTCATCTGCTTGGCCATCAACGGGTCCATCCCGCCATACTTCGTCCGTCAACGGCAGTACGTCTGCTCGCTGATACCCAGCTGCTTGCAGACCTCAGGCACCTTCAACCCTTTGC
>CAZJCN010000466.1:0-2039 GCA_964544195.1 uncultured Phycisphaeraceae bacterium
GGATGTTCACCAGCCGGGCCGAGTTCCGGCTGCTTCTGAGGGCGGATAACGCGGACGTACGCCTGACCCCGTTGGCGAGGGAGTTGGGTCTGATCGACGATGATCGCTGGGCGTTCTACTGCGCCAAGCGCGAGGCTTGGCAGGCCCTTGAGGATTACGTCCAGCATCGCCGGGTTGATGACCAACCCATGTCGCGATGGATCACTCGGCAGGATGTGGATGTCAACGCCATGCTGGCACAGCTCAATGGCGATCCATTGCCCAGGTTGGCGCGGGACAGGCGACTGATCCACGCGTTTCTGGCTGAACGTCGATACGCCGGCTATATCCAGCGTCAACAGAAACAGGTCGAACAGCTCGCCAGCCAGGAATCCGTTCCGCTGCCTTCGGACCTGGACTACACCAGCCTGCCCGGACTGCGAAGGGAGGCGGCGCTGACACTCAACAAGTTCCGCCCCGCGACCTTCGGTCAGGCCGGACGCTTAGCCGGTGTCAATCCAGCAGACCTGATGGTCATCAGCGTCGCGCTTGGCCGTGAGTGCTTTTATCAATCCGGTCGGCCGGGAATGAACACGAATCAGCGCGGATAAAACCCGTTCTTTCTCTTACCCTGGTTTATAACCGGTTAGCGCAAACACTATCGAATCACTTGGTGTTTAGGTGAGGCACACTTGAAACTCGCATCGGTAAAAAAAGTGGCCATCACAAACACACTTTGCCATTCAAGTAAAAGTGTGGCAGCTCGAGCAATGCGTGAGAATGTGAAAGCACTATATTCACGTTCATTCACAGCTAAAAAACCCTGCCCCATACCAAACACCCGGCACCGAACAGACTCAGTATCGCGCATGTTCCCGGCTCCGGCACCGCCGAACCTGCCGCTGGCGGGATCCCGCCGTTCCAATTGCCTAGGACGATGTTCAAATCCGCGATGCCGACGAAGTTATCGCCGGAGGGATCGGCTGGGTTGCCATCACTAACGGTCTTATTCCACAGACCCAACACGATATTCAGGTCGCTGATCCCGACGTACCCGTCGCCGTCGAGGTCGCCGGAGACTGGTGGGCGTTTGAACTCAAGCACCACACCCAAGTCATCGAGCTGGACCCACTTGTCGTTGCTGATGATCAGTTCGAAGCGGACGATGTATTTACCCTCCGGAGCTTGGAAGCCCCAGAAGGTGTCGTCACCGGAGGAGCTGTTCTCGATGAAGTCGGTGACGGATTGGGAGGAGGTCGCGTCGTCGTAGCGGACGATAGCCCAGACGTTGCCAACGGGCTGGCCGAGCGTGAACTGCGACATCAGGGTCGCGCCCACCGCGACGACGCCGTCGTCCGGATCGAAGTCGAACTTGAAGTCGTTTTTGTCGAACGAAAAGGTGCTCAGCGTCTTGCGCAACGACGCGTTGCCGGAGATCGCGCTGGCGGGGGAGCTGACCTGTAGCGTGTTGGCTGTCGCATCGGTAAGGGTGATGTTTCTGGTTTGCGATATGCCGAGTGTAGCGTCGATCGTGTTGGGGTCAGTGAGTGAACCGTTGTCAAAGTCGATCACGCCCCCCGCGTCTGCCTGGTAGGCAAGATCGACCAGCGCCTTGAAGCTCGAAAGTGAGATCAATTCACCCGCATCAGAGGTGGCGCTGACATCCACAACGTTGCCGTTGTTGGTATTATCGTAGATGCCGGTGGTGGAGAACGCGGCGAAGGTAGGTGTGGTGCAGCAGAGCAACACCCCCAGCGATGCCACCGTTACGTCCGGCCAGCCTACCACTGGAATTTGTGTCATGGTTCCGTTCCTTGGCTTGGAAATGATTACCCGACGACTAATTTTACGCTTCAACTTACATAAATACAAGGAATTTCAAACCACATCCGGCTTGGGCCGGTGATGGACGTACCGTATCCGTAAAGATTTGCCTCCGACGCTGCTTTCATGTTTAGATATGCCCATGCCTAACCACCACACCGCGTCCGACTGTCTGATCGTCATCTTCGGGGCCTCCGGGGACCTGACCAAGCGCAAGTTGATCCCGGCGTTGTATC
>CAZJCN010000467.1:0-2038 GCA_964544195.1 uncultured Phycisphaeraceae bacterium
TCGTAGGCCAGGTTCACGTTGTCAGGCAGCGTGGGATCGACGTCAGCATGACGGATGTCGTGAGCGATATGCGTCAGAAAGGCATGTTTCGGTTTGATCTGCTCGATCTCCGCCAGTGCCTGCTCGATCGTCAGATGAGTCGGGTGATGGCGGTGACGCAGCCCGTCGATCACCAGCACGTCCAGCCCTTCGAGCATCGGGTAACTCTCCGGCGGGATCGACGACACGTCCGTGCAATAGGCCAGTGATCGACCGCGATAATCCACCCGAAAACCCACAATCGGCAGTCGGCCGTGCAACAGGCGGATCGGCGTCCACGCCGCGCCGTAAAGACTCACTGGCTTGCCGACGTACAGCTCGTTGGGGATCAGCGTCGGCACGAACGATTGATTGACGTTGTTCTCAGGCTGAAAGATATAGGGGAACATCCCCTTCAGCGTTTTTATCACCCGGGCCTCGGCATAGATATCCACCGGCTGCTTCATCACCGCGTTGAATCGTCGCAGGTCATCCAGCCCGAATATGTGGTCCGCGTGAGCATGGGTGTACATCACGCCGTCAATCCGATTGATCCGGTGCCGGATCATCTGCTTGCGCATGTCCGGCGTCGTATCCACGAGGCAGGTTCGCAGCAGACCGCCGTCCGGGTCGTCGTAACGGATCAACACACTCGGCCGGTCACGCTGATCACGCGGGTCGTCGGATGTGCAGACCTCGCACTCACAGCCGATCATCGGCACCCCGGCACTCGTACCCGTACCCAGGAATATCAGTTCAAAGCCCATAGCCGCGGATTCTAGGGGAATAATCCCCGCCCGCCAGTGGTGTCTTACATATGAAGGTTGGTGAATACGGGGTGCGTATATGCGAAATTACCTGTATCGGGGCTATCATCGGCTTGCCCCCGGCCATACAATCACCTCAGCGTCCAACCATGATGTATTCCCACAGACTCTTTTGAAAGGACACGGCATGTCTGGCTTATTCCGGCAGGGCGTCTGGTTGATGTTGTTTGTCGGGCTGTTTTACCCGGCGATTGTGACTGCGGGTGAAAACCCGTATCCGCGCGAGTGGTTCTGGGGGGATGACGATCAGCGTGCGGTTCACGACGCCATGATCGGCAATCCCGCCCCCGACATGGTGCTTTCCGACTGGATCAACGGCCGACCCACCGGTAAGACCCTGAAGAACAAGATCCTCGTCATCGACTTCTGGGCGACCTGGTGCGGGCCTTGTATCGCTTCGATCCCTCACAACAACGAGATGGCTGAAAAATACGCCGACCAGGGCGTGGTCGTGATCGGCGTCTGTGGTTCACGGCACGGGCAGGAGCAAATGGAACGCGTTGCCCGGCAGAACAACATCCGATATCCCGTCGCCAAGGATCATACCTACAAGACCGCCGAGGCTTGGCATGTCATGTGGTGGCCGACGTATGCCGTTGTCGATCGTAACCGAAACGTCCGCGCCGTAGGGCTTAAGCCCAGCTACGTCGATGACGTGGTGGAACAATTGATTGCCGAACAACCCTTCGAACAAGACGCTGACGAGGAGGCAGACAATGATGCCGCCTCATCCGACGAATCCGGCTACACCGAAGACGGATCGGTGGCAACCGGAACCTCCGCGACGATCGACCCCGCCTGGCTGGAAGGCAATGAGCAACAGCGTTCACGCCTGTCGGATATCGAGGGGAAAGCTCCGCCTGCGCTGAAGGTCGATCACTGGCTTAATTCAGACCCGCTCACCCTCAACGATCTGCAAGGCAAAGTCGTGTTGCTGGACTTCTGGGCGACCTGGTGCGGGCCATGCATCGCATCGATCCCGCACACGAATGAGCTTGCGGAAAAGTACGCGGATCAGGGTCTTGTCGTGATCGGCGTATGCCACACGGAAGGCGGTGAAAACATGCCGCATACCGCGGAGAAATACGGCATCCGCTACCCCATCGCCGTGGACGTGGACGAGCAGACGGTCAAAGCCTACAAGGTCAACGGCTTCCCGGATTACTACCTGATCGATCGGGCCGGGAACCTGC
>CAZJCN010000468.1:0-2023 GCA_964544195.1 uncultured Phycisphaeraceae bacterium
GCGGGGTGGTATTACTTGGGGTGTTGATCTACGTCGCGCTGATCGGCCGAGCCACGCGTGCCGCCAGACACGCCAACTGGTAACCATATCACCCCCTTCGGGGGGAAACCCCAAATCCCGGAGACGCAACAGGCCGAACCGTCTGGCCGTCTGGCGGTATCCCCTCCCAATGAATATCCTTAACGATTATGACCCATACCTACGATTTCAACGCCATCGAAACACGCTGGCAGCAGACTTGGGAGCAGGAGAAGACCTTCAAGACCCCGAACCCCGGGGAGGCCGGCTTCGATCCGAATCGCCCCAAGTTCTACGTGCTGGATATGTTCCCCTACCCGTCCGGCGTGGGCCTGCACGTCGGGCATCCGTTGGGCTATATCGCCACCGACATCGTCGCCCGATACAAACGGATGCACGGGTACAACGTGTTGCATACGATGGGCTATGACGCCTTCGGTCTGCCGGCCGAGCAGTTCGCGGTCGAACACGGCGTCCACCCCCGGGTCACGACCGACAAGAACATCGCCAACATGACCCGACAGCTCAAACGGCTCGGGCTTGGCTATGACTGGGACCGCTGCCTCGCCACGACCGATCCGAAGTATTACAAGTGGACGCAGTGGATCTTCCTCCAGCTCTATAACAGTTGGTTCAACCCGGTCGCCAATAAGGCCGAGCCGATCAGTGAGCTGGTCCAGGCACTGGAAGCCGGGGACTACGATATCGGGCCGGACGGCGAACTGATCAGCGACGCTTCTGAGGGGGTGATGGACACGCTCGGTGGCGTCACACCCGGCGCGCGCAAATGGACCGAGTTGGAGCCCGATCAACAAGCACGTCTGCTTGATGAATACCGCCTGGCATATCTCGCTGAGGTTCCGGTCAACTGGTGCCCGGCCTTGGGGACCGTGCTCGCCAACGAGGAAGTGACCAACGAGGGCAAATCCGAGCGCGGCAACCACCCGGTCTACAAACGCCCGATGAAACAGTGGATGCTGCGGATCACCGCGTATTGCGAAAGACTGTCGCAGGACCTGGACCTCGTCGATTGGCCGGAACCGATCAAGCTGATGCAACGCAACTGGATCGGGCGCAGTGAAGGGGCCGAGGTCCACTTCCCGTTGGCATACGGCTCGGCAGAATCCCCCGACGATGTCATTACCGTCTTCACCACCCGGCCCGACACCCTGTTCGGGGCAACCTATATGGTTCTGGCACCGGAACATCCCCTGGTCGATGCCATCACCACCGAGGAACAGCGCCAAGCGGTAAAAGACTACCAGGCTCAGGCCGCGACCCGTTCCGATGTGGATCGGCAGGCCGACACCAAAACCAAGACCGGCGTGTTCACCGGGGCCTACGCGCTCAACCCCGTCAACAGTGACAAGATCCCCATCTGGATCGCCGACTACGTGATGATGGGCTACGGCACCGGGGCGATCATGGCGGTCCCGGCTCACGACCAACGCGACTTCGATTTCGCCCGGCAGTTCGATCTGCCGATCAAGCCCGTCGTGCTGCCCACCATGGACTGGCTCAAGGAACATGCGCCGAAAAACCACGACATCTCGAATCCACAGGAGCTTCAGGCCTTCTACCTGATGCACCCGGAAATGTTCGACGAAGCCTTTACTGGTCACGGCGCTGGTGTGCAATCCGAAAACGAGGAAGTCAGCCTCAACGGCCTGCTCACACCCGATGCCAAATCCACGATCACCGACTGGCTGGAAAAACGCGGCTTCGGCAAGAAGACCGTGCAGTACAAGCTGCGCGACTGGCTGTTCAGTCGGCAGCGCTATTGGGGCGAGCCGTTCCCGATCCTGCACGCACCGGACGGCCATATCGTGCCCGTGCCTGAATCCGAGCTCCCGGTCGAGTTGCCGGAGATGGACGACTTCACCCCCCACGCCAGCGACGACCCCGACGCGCCACCACAAACACCCCTGTCTCGCGCGCCGGACAGTTGGAAGTACGTCGAGCGCAACGGCGTGCGCTACACCCGCGAGCTGAACACCATGCCTCA
>CAZJCN010000469.1:0-2021 GCA_964544195.1 uncultured Phycisphaeraceae bacterium
CAACATAAGCGCAGGCGCGGCTTTACCACGCATCGACACCTGCCCGGGGATGAACCGATCCACGCGTAGAGGTCTACGCTGATCGGCGCGAGACATGGCGTTATTGTCGATCTCGGCGTCGATGTAAGCCTGCTCGTACACCGGCGACTGCCAGCCGAACACGTCACGCCAGAGTGGATATCGTCCGTTGGGTAATCCCATCCGGGAGAGGCGACGGTCAGTCAGGTCCAGGCCGATCAACGTGACCCGACCAAAGCCGTAACGCCTGGCAATAATGACGGGGGTTTCTTCATAACGCCGGATAACATCAATATTCCGGTCTGCGGATACATCGAATACATTCACGGCGATGTGTTCGACCGTATCACTTCGGATTGCGCCCAACCACGGAGGAGGGCGGCCCTCCACACGACGGATCTGCTCCGCCTTCACCGGCAACAGGTCGGCCATGCCGGAACCGGTCCACGTCTGCCCGTAAGCAGGCAGCATGATCACGAGATGCCCTCCACGCCTGATCCAGTTGCGTAGCGCCTGTTGTGCTTCCGGCGTCACAGCCGGGTCATTGGGGTCTCCGCCATCCCGTGTCCAGATCATGATGTCTGTCCCGTCCAGCCCATACCACCGGTCAGGCAAGTGCGTCAGGGACAGACCGGTCACCAGCCGTATGATTTCATGAGTCGTTTGGCCGTCCGCGTATCCTCCCAGGCCCAGGTCCGATCGTCCCATAATTCCGATGATGCGGTCCGTATGACCGACCATCTTTGCCGGGGGAATATCCACCGAAGCCAGGAGCTCGGTACGGGAATCGTCCAGTATCTGCACACGCCAAGGCTCGTTGTGTCTGACGGCAACGGGGACCGGGCCGTAGAGCCAGACTCCCTGTTTACTCTGTGCATTTAAGGTGACGGTACGTTCGGCGTTCACTCGATCACCGTCTCCATCAGACAGGATCCACCGGCAGACTACCCGCCTCGGCTCGGCAGCCCGGTTGTCGATTGTGAGAAGCATCGCCGTCCACACGCCGGGCTTGGCATGTTCGCCCAAGCCGATGTGTTCCCGATCCACCTCCAGAACTACGTCATGGACCTGGCCGCATATCGGCCGAGCCAACCCGCCGATAAGCAGAAGGAGAAGGACGCACCCCCGAATGAAACGGATTCGTGCCATCTGTTCAGTTTAGCTCATTCATGAACATCAGACGACAGTCAGCCATACATTCCCTAAAACCGGTGCAGGCGGACCGATAACGTTCTCGATGGCAGCTAACATCAAGCTGGAAACCAGATACGCCCGATATCTCACGCGTGTTGGATATCAATACGCTCATATTCCTGTTTGTGTTGGGAACACTGGCATACTGGCTGGTCACCGTGGTGGTGGGCGCGTTGGCCGCTCGGTTCAGCCTTGAAGTTCGACGCCACGATCTGATTGTGGAATCCAAAAGACTCCGCCTCGAATACCTGAACGCATACGAACACCGTGCGGCGGGGATCATCGAAGACGACGGGGAGGAGGGCCTGATCCATCCCGAACAGGCTGAGTAACTCCATCTTCCCAACGGATCTTTTCGTTGACCGACAAGATATTACTCATAACCCGACCGCTGCCGGTTGGGTTGTCTCGATCAGGTAATAACGGAACGCGTCCGCGATGGCCTGCCAGCTCGCGTCCACAATGTTTTCATTGACACCGACCGTTGAAATATGCCTCGCTACCTGATTGGGATCGCCGTTGTGTCGCACGGCAAACTCGGCAATCACACGAACCTTGGCTGCACTTTCAGCCGTCGGATTCACGACGCGGACCTTGTAATCGACCAGATGCACGTCGTTGATCTGGGGGAAGTGATTGCGCAGGCACTTTCGAAGCGCGCCGTCCAGCGCATTGACCGGACCGTCGCCTTCCGCAACACGATGCTCCGTCTGATCATTGACCGTCAACTTGACGGTCGCTTCGGTGGTTGAGGCTTCACCGCCGCGCTTTAGGATGACGCAACGGTAATGGTCCAGGTCCCAGAATTG
>CAZJCN010000470.1:0-2021 GCA_964544195.1 uncultured Phycisphaeraceae bacterium
CCTCGGCCGTCGGCAAGCTTGAGCTGGACATGATGGGCACTCACCAGATGACGGAAAAGCAGGTCCTCGACGCTATCGCCGCGCAGGCCATTCGGGACGTGTTTGAGGAATACGTGGACGAGCACGGCCTGGATGAGATCGCGGATATCTTCGGCCAAGGCGTTCGGATCGAAGTCGGCGACATGCTCCCCAGCCGACATTATGCCGAGCTGTTGAAGCGGGTGCCCCCCGCGTGGGAGAAAGCGTTTGAAGTCAATCCCGCCAAGGACGAAGCGGTCCGCGCCTCGTGCGTGGAGTTCGTGCTGGCAGGCCTGTACGCCTCAGACCGCATCAGCCGACACGAACGCCACGGTCGGATCGAATACGAAACCTGATCCTTCGACTACGCATATGAACAGGTCAGAACCCGGCCCTCATGGACTTACCGATGCATGATAAACCCCGTCCATCGCGACACCCGCTTGGGGGCTTGATTCATACGTATCAGAAATACGACCCCAAGCGTTTTCCCAGCCCGCTTCACCCGGAGCCGGATGTCGCCTCCGCCGCGTTCGAGCACATGATGCGATTCGGTTCGCTGCGCCGGTTGACTCCGGAGGAACTCGCCGACGCCATCGAATTGGACCCCTCACAGATCGCCGGCCTCGGCCCGAGTCTGGAATCACTGATCCGACTCCTTGAAGAACGTAAACGAAAGATTCTGGAGACCTACGAAACATCGCGTGTGCTGGACGAGACGGCCAGGCAGTTCCACGATGCCGCCGCTCATGCGCGTGTTCCCAAAAGATTCCATGACGTATACCTCCGTCTGGTCCGCGATCAACAGGTACGTGACCTCGAACGGCTCTGGTACGGCGTGGAACGTTCCGACCCCGCGTTTGCAGCCGACCTTCTGTTGATCATCGAACACCTCGGAGAGAAGTACCTGGTCGAAGAACTGGACGCGAACTACACCTTCACCGGCCGAGTCCCTATGGACGTGCCTCGTGCGCTGGACGTCAAAGAGGAATTGGAAGCCATCGACCGACTGCTCGAACAGCTCCGTGAAGCGATGAAAAACGCAAAGGTCGCCTTGATCGACACGGAAGCGTTGGCCCGATTCGTCAAAGAGGCCGATCTAGAACAACTCCGCACCCTGCAACAGCAGATCGAAGACCTTCTGCGTGAGATGGCGGAACGCCAGGGACTGGACCTTGATGACGACGGCAACTACCGCCTGACCCCCAAAGCCTACCGCACCTTTCAGAACAAGATCCTCCAAGAGGTGTTCAGCGACCTGCAAGCCTCTCGCTCCGGTCGGCACGAAGGCAACGTCACCGGGGACGGGGCCGTCGAATTGCCTCGCACCAAGCCTTACGAGTTCGGCGATTCACCCACCCACATGGACGTCCCGCAATCGCTGATCAATGCCATGCTGCGCGAAGCTGGCGATCGCCAGATGGCCAATCCCGACTCATCCGGCCGGGTTCAACTACGACCCGAAGACATCGAAGTCCACCTCACGCGCAATCACCCCAAGTGCGCCACCTGCATCGTCATGGACATGTCCGGGTCCATGCGCTATGACGGGCTCTATATCGACGCCAAGCGGATGGCACTGGCGATGGACGGCCTGATCCGCCGCGAATACCCCGGCGATTTCCTTCAGGTCATTGAGATGGCCACCTTCGCCGCCCCGCGCCACGTCTCAGAGATTCCTCAGATTCTGCCAAAACCGGTCACGATCTACGACCCAGTCGTCCGTATGCGGGTGGATATGAGTCGCCTGGACGTGACCGAATCGCTCCTGCCGCCGCATTTCACGAACATCCAGCACGGGTTGAGGCTGTCCCGGCAATTCCTCGCGGCTCAGGACACCCCCAATCGGCAGATCATCCTCATCACGGACGGGCTGCCCACCGCCCATTTCGACGGCCCCACGCTCTACCTGCTCTATCCCCCCGACCCACTCACCGAGCAAGCCACTATGCGCGAAGCACTGGCCTGTGCCCGGGAAGGGATTACGCTCAACGTCTTCCTCG
>CAZJCN010000471.1:0-2013 GCA_964544195.1 uncultured Phycisphaeraceae bacterium
CGGGCATTCCTGTTTGTACCACGCACAGAAAAAGGATTCAAGCGGGGGCTATGACCCGACATCCCCACCTGGAAAGTCTGCTAACTTCTTCCAGCGAACAGCAGGGCAATCACAACCAGCCCCTGCCACCATAGGCCGGCTGAGAAGAGCCAGCTTGCATTGAACACGATCAGCCACGAAGCGGTCAGGCCGGTCAGACGCTCAGCGGTGGCCCGACGGTTCCGTGGTACCAGTGAAGCAGGCCCCAGTAATAACCAGATGAGCAGGCTCAAGATCACAGCCGCGATCAAAGGCCCCAGCCAGATCAGCCCGACGCCCTCGTATTCAATCTCCCGTCCACGCACCCCGATCAGAACCAACACCACCATGCACCAGAAGACCCAGCCGATCAGAATTCCCCAACCATCCATCGGCGTAAGCCTCGGCCGTTTGCCGGCAAGCAGGTGACGCATCGTCGCCGATCCGATCGTGTGAGTCATCATCAGTAAGATTGGCCAGGCGAACGCCAGACGCGGATTGGGGATCAGCGCCGCCATCCCGACGATCAGACCGAGTGTCACGATGCCGACCGCCGGCATGAATCGACCGATCAGGTTGAAAAACGCGATCGCTCCAAGGGTCAGCAACGTCAACACCACGCTGGCGGTACCGAGACACTGCGATAAACCGACCGCCAGGAGCAGCCCGAACAAAGCAAGCCCCATGGCGGTACGTTGCGTCACCCCGCCCGAAGGAATCGGACGCTCCGGCTCAAACGCCCGATCGTGGCGAGCGTCCAGCACATCGTTCATCGCCAGCAGAAACACCCCCATCCCCCACCCCATCCCCGCGGTCACGAGCAGGGACCAGCCCCAGCCCAGATGGACTAACGCGGGATTGCATCGGTTCGACGGCTCAACATACAGCGCCAGGAAGACCATCAGCCATAAGACGCTGACCACCGCCCCGATCATGACGGGTCTTGTCAGTCTGCGGAGCATGTTGAACCGTTCGAAGGGTGCTGCCATGACATCAAACCTGTCGTTACATCAAGCCTTGCGCAGACATGGATCTCAAAGCCCCTGATGGGGAATGTCCGATAGTCATGCAGAGAAGGCCCGGTCACGATACACTTTTACCCTATGCAGACCAACTCGACAGGCCGATACTCTCGCATCCTGGCCCTGACCGGCTGGGGGCTGTCGATGAGTCTGGCCCTGATAAGCGGGTGCTCCGGCCCCAACAGCGGAACCAACGTCGTCGTAGACCTGATCAACGACCTGATGCCGCCATCCCCTTCACAGGTGGCCAGAGAAGCTTTCAATGTCTACGACGCCGATCTTCGTCGGCGGAGCGTGGCTTTGCTTTCCAGCTCCCACTTCGGGCACGAAGAACCGTACCTGCGGATGTACCGGCTGCTGATTGACGATCAGGACCCGACCGTTCGCGCCGCCTGTGCCCATGCCTTGGGCCTGCACGGCAACACAGAAGACGCGGCCGTGCTGATCTCGCTTTTGAATGACGATACCAGCTTTGTCCGGTGGGAAGCCGCCAAGGCCTTGCAGAAGATTCATCATCCCGACGCGATCCTGCCGTTGATCGAGGTACTGCGGAACGATGAAGACGCCGACGTCCGTATGGCTGCGGCACAAGCCCTTGGTCAGTACCCGACGCGCCCCGTCTTTGATGCACTAGTCGGCGCCCTGACCGATCACAACTTCGGCGTCGTCAAGGCCGCCGCCGATTCACTGGCCACCCTGACCGGACAGGACCTCGGCACGGACGGCGGTCGCTGGCTCGACTTCGCGGACGCCGCCGGCGCAGACCTGTTCAGAAATCGGCGACAATACACCTACACCCCCTACCAATCCCCGCCGGGCACAATTGACAAGCTTAAATTCTGGGACAAGCCCGAACAGGTCACCCCCCGTCCCCCGGTCGGACTTGGCGAAAACAACCCGTCAGATTCTGGAGCCTGACTACGAGGTTTTCACGTGTTGCATGCGGAACCTTATGCCTGTTCCGCCCGACGCA
>CAZJCN010000472.1:0-2006 GCA_964544195.1 uncultured Phycisphaeraceae bacterium
CGCTGGCCGAGCGGGCCGGGACCAGCGCCAGCACGCTGCATCACTACCTGGCCGGCCGCAAGCAGCCGGGGCTGGCGGTGCTGCGGCGCATCTGCGACGCCCTGGGCCTGGACCTGCGCGCGATTCGTCGGTAGGGTTCTGTACGGGCGAACATCTCCCGAACATCCGCTTGCAATAAGACAATAAATCATATATATTTTGCGCCGGGCAGGGCAGGGCACGGAACGGAGCCGTGACACACTCGGTGCATGGACGCTTCCCCGATCACAGCGCGCCCCGCCTCGGCGGGCGTGCTGTTTTACGCGCGCACATCACATCAACCAAGCAAAGGGGCGAACAATGTCGCTGAACAGGTCAGTCGTCGTCATCATCCTGTCGGTCGGCCTCGCTTTGGTCGGCGCGGCCTGCAACGCCAGCGGGTTCACTTTCCGGTCGCTCGTGCAGGTCGAGACACCGCCCGGCATCCAGCAGGACACCGGTCTGCCGAAGAAGCTGCCGCTTCCCCGCGCGGAACTGGAGTACCAAGACTGGTATGACCGCGTGAAGCGTGACGGCACGCGGTGGAAGGCGAGCATCGAGCAGGGGCAACAGACCGCCGATCTGTTTGACAATCTTGTTCTCGGCACAATCGAGGGCGCTCTCGGCCCGGCCGCAGCGACCACGCCCGGTTTGGCGCTGGCGCTCGGTTACTTCATCAGACGGCGGGGGGACGTGACAGCTGAGCAACTCCGCAAGGAAAAGGAAGAAAGTTACAACGCCGGTCTGGAACTCGGCAAGAAGCTGGCTGAAAAGATCGGGGGTGACCGTGATGAACAGCGATGAGCGCCATCACGAGATCAGCCAGAAGCTCGACCGACTGCTCGATGAGGTGCACGACATCAAGTCGCGTCTGTATGGCAACGGTCAACCGGGCCTGATCCGCACGGTGGACCGTCACGAGCAGTGGTTCCGATCGCGTCTGTGGTTCGAGCGAGCGGTCATTGGCGCGTTCATCGCGGTGGTTGTTCCAACTCTGCTATTTGGGTTCGTCTATGTCTATCACGTCATGAAGTCACAGGGGCACTGAATGAGCGATAACCGATGCACACGACCCCTGATCCGGTATTACGGCGGCAAGTGGAAGATCGCACCGTGGATTATCAGCCACTTCCCGACGCACAAGGTTTACGTTGAGCCGTTCGGCGGCGGGGCGTCGGTGCTGCTAAGAAAAGATCGGTCGAAACACGAGATATATAACGACCTCTCGGATGAGCTGGTCAACCTGTTCCGCGTCCTTAGGGACAACGGCGACCAGCTCAAACGAGCAATCGAGTTGACTCCGTACGCGCGTTCGGAGTTTGTCGCGAGCCTGGAAGACACCGACGACCCGGTTGAAAGAGCGAGGCGATACATCGTGTTCAGCGCGATGGGATTCGCGACAAGAGGGAAAAAGGAAAACGCGGGGTTCCGATCAAAAATCCATCCAAGGAAAACCGGGTTCCCGGAATCATGGGATAAATACAAGAGTCACATCGACAAGATCATTGAAAGGATGCAGGGTGTGGTGATCGAAAACCTGCCCGCTATTGATCTGATAAAGAAGTATGACACCTCCGACACGCTGTATTACGTTGATCCTCCGTATGTGCCGAGTACCCGAACCTCGAATGTAAAATATCAACACGAAATGACGGAAGATGATCACCGCGAGCTAGCGGACGTCCTGAACAACGTCAAAGGCATGGTGATCGTGTCCGGTTATGACTCCGATCTGTACCATCGTCTCTATCAGGGTTGGGAGACAGATCGAAAACTCTCGGAAACCAGCGCATGCACAATGCGTGACGAGGTCTTGTGGATCAACCAGCACGCGGTTGATCGGCTGAATGCCACAAACCAACCACTCGTTGGGATGATGGAAGGGGCGACGGCATGAGCCTTGACGAAGCGCTGAATCGGGAACTCGCGGCCGACCGCGCAAAGATCGCGGATCTGCAACGGCGCGTCGAACTGGCCGAAGCGCACGT
>CAZJCN010000473.1:0-2000 GCA_964544195.1 uncultured Phycisphaeraceae bacterium
AGACGACCGTCGGCTGCCGATTATGCGTGCCGATATGACAGCCTTGTGTCAGCCGGCTATTTCATCTTTTCGTGTACAGTTTGCGGATGAGTGCTTGTACTATTTAGCGTCGGGTTGCGTGGTTTCGCGTTCTATCAGCTCAAGCAACGCCTGTCGCAAAGTGGATGTGATTTCGCCGACTTGGCCATCACCAACTTGGGATTTTTCGACACGAGTCACCGGCAGGATGTGCCAGCTTGAATTGGTGAGGAATACCTCGTCTGCCCCGAGGAGGTCGTCGATCGCGAGCATACGTTTTTCGATCGGAATCTCTCTCGCCTCAGCCAATTCGATCACGGCGGCTCGGGTGATGCCGGGCAACACGGGGGCGGGCAGGGACTTGTCGATCTCTTCTCCGCGAGCGATCGGAGTCAGAAGCTCGCCGTCCTTGACCAGAAAGATGTTGCTGACTGCGCCGCTGGCAAGGTGGTTGGTGATATTCAGCCAGATCGCCTCCCCAGCCCCGACTGAGGCAGCCTGCCGGAGGGTGCGAAGTCGGCCCCAGTATGACAGGGTCTTGTGCCCGGCCAGGGAGTCAAACGGGTTGGCGCCGGGTGGGGCCACCAAAACCGTGATCCCCTCCTCGAAGTATCGGGGGTCGTACTCGGTGGGTTCGCTGGGCTGGATCAGCACGGTGCCGGTGGGCTGACTTCGTCCCGTTCGACCGGGCACCATGGAAAGGCTGCCGGGCGTCACGGTCAGCCGTATCCTGGCCCGTTGCAGTCCGTTCTCGCTGATGGTCTTGTTGACCGCTTCGGCAAGGGCTTTCGGGTCCATGCTGTGCGACAGGCCGAGTATCCGGGCCGATTCGCAGAGCCTCTGCAGGTGGTCATCCAGCCTGAAGACCCGCCCGTTCTCGGCCAACATGGTCTCGAACAGGCCGACCGCGTGCTGGAAACCTGCGTCGTCATGGGGGATATGAGCTTGATCGGGGGCAAGCATCTGACCGTTATAAAACACTTTAAGCGTCATGGCGGGATTCCGGCAGGGTTCGTGCTCCAAGCCTTGGTCATTTCCCGGAAGCCGAGCGGCCTTGCCCGGTCATGGACAGGATCGTATAATACTTGGCTCGGCTGGCAAGATTGGGTTGCCGCCGGATCAGACCTTGGACCCCTAAACCCTGGTAGAGCCATGAAAAAAGGCATCCATCCCGAGTATCGCCCTGTTGTCTTTCAGGACGTCTCCGCTGACTTCGCTTTCCTGACGCGATCCACCGCCAAAGCCCACGACACGATCAAGTGGGAGGACGGCAAGGAATATCCACTGGTCAAGGTGGACATCTCCAGCGCCAGCCATCCGTATTACACGGGCAAGCAGAAGTTCGTGGACACAGCCGGTCGGGTCGAGAAGTTCCAGAAGAAGTTTGCCGGCTCCTACTTCGGCAAAAAGAAAAGCTGAACCGGATATCTCAGAGCCGCAGCCTGCCGCTGCGGTTTTTTATGCGCCAACCAATCGGCCCGTATCCATCCGAATCCGGGCATAATTCCAAACCAGCATCCAGATTCAACCGTTATGTCGACCGACGTGCAGAAATCCACCGCTGTGTTCCCCCTGTTGGCCGACCCGCTCGGCTATGTGGCGTGTCAATGGGACCTGTCACAAGACGATGCCCGACGGGCTTACTGGCTGAAGCTGTTTCGTGACCACTTCAAGGGCCTGCTGGACCTTGCAATCGAAGACGCGTTGGACCGTGGTCTGCCGAGAGAACTTGCAGAGGCTCAGGCGGCCAAGGCTCATGCGACTTTCACGGCTTATACGAATCATGTGGAAGCCGAGCCGGACGCCTTCGGCCGATTGACGATCCTCAGCTTCTGCGAAGCGCGCGAAAAAAGCCTGCGACAAGCGGATATCCCGGACCCGTACCGGTTGGCCAAAACGCGTGAAAACGAGGCGGCCTTGAAGCTGTTGCCGGATGTGTTGTCCGAGATCGATGAGCTGGAAGGTGCTGAGCGGATCGAACG
>CAZJCN010000474.1:0-1996 GCA_964544195.1 uncultured Phycisphaeraceae bacterium
CGAGATTTTCAGGCCACGGAAGACCGTGTAAAGCTTGACGTGCGTAATATTCTTCGTGACCTGCTGGAGTCCCGGGAATCGCTGCACATTCAGGCGGGTGCGGTGGACCTGGCCCGGGAGCGTGTTCGCAGCACGGACCTGCTGCTGCAGGCCGGGCGTGGCAGCATCCGAAACGCGCTGGACGCAAAGGACGACCTGGTCCAGTCACAGAACAACCTGACCGCCGCGCTGGTGGACTACCTGATCGCTGAACTGGCGATCCAGCGGGACATGGGCGTGCTGGAGGTCAATGAACAGGGCTTGTGGAAGACCTATCAACCGCCTGCCAATGAGCCCAACGATCCGTCCGATGCGGACGAGGAGGCGACCGATGACGGCGACCATCACGACAACGGGTGAATCCGGTAAATCCAAAACGGAACCATCGGCCTGGTGGCGCCGACGGCCGGTGATATTCGGCGGGGCTGTCATCGCGCTGCTGCTGCTCGGCAGTGTTTTCTTCGGGGGCGGAGACGACATGACGGGACTGGCAGCGGACAGCCCGATATACATCGCCAAACGAGGTCCCCTGACCATCCACGTCACGGAGTCCGGCACGATCCAGGCGCGCGAACAAGTCGTTATCAAGAGCGAGGTCGAAGGGCAGACCACCATCATCTGGATCATCGAAGAAGGCAAGATGGTTCAACCCGGCGAGTTGCTCGTCGAACTCGACGCAAGTCAACTGGAAGACAGCCTGGTCGATCAACAGATCCGCGTGCAGAACGCCGAGGCGGCCTACATTCGTGCCCGCGAAGCATTGGAGATCACCCGCAGCAAGGGCGAAAGCGACGTCGCCAAAGCTGAACTCGACTACGAGTTTGCCAAGGAAGACCTGAAAAAGTACGTCGAGGGCGAATATCCCAAGGAACTGAATGAACTGCAGGCCCGGATCAAGCTGGCGGAGGGCGACCTGGAAGACGCGGAGAACACCGCGCAGTGGTCGCGGCGGCTGTACGAAGAAAAATACATCGCACTGGCGGACCTGACACGGGACGAACTGCGATTGGAACGGGCCCGGCTGGACCTGGAAACCGCCAAGGCCGACCTGGAGCTGCTGAAGAACTTCACATACAAACGCCGAGTCCGCGAACTGGAAAGCAACGTTGAACAGACGCGCATGGCCCTTGAGCGTGTCAGAAGGCAGGCCCTGGCGAATGTCGTGCAGGATGAAGCGGACCTCAAAGCCAAAGAATCCGAGCTGAACCGCCAGAAGGAACGGCTGGCCAAGATCGAAGACCAGATCAAGAAGACCAAGATCTATGCACCAACCGCGGGGATGGTCATCTACGCCACCACCGGCCGGGATAATCGTCGGGGCAATGAGGAGCCTCTCGAAGCCGGGCGCACCGTCCGCGAGCGGGAGGAACTGATCTACCTGCCGACCGCCAACAGCAAGCTGGTCAACATCAAGGTACACGAGTCCAGCCTGAAAAAAGTGCGGGTCGGCCAGCGTGTTCGGGTCACGATCAACGCATTGCCGGGGCGGGAGTTCTTTGGCCGGGTCGCACGCATCGCCCCCCTGCCGGACGCTCAAAGCTTCTGGCGAGGCAACCCGGACCTGAAGGTCTACAACACCGAGATTCACCTCGACGGTGATCTGGAAGGCGTGCGTACCGGGATGACCTGCCAGGCCCAGATCATTGTCGATCAACTGGAGGACGTGATCTCCGTGCCGGTCCAGTGCGTGGTTCGGATCGGCAATCAGCCCACGGTTTATGTGAAACGCGGCAGCAAGATTGAGCCCGTCCCCGTGGAGCTGGGTCTGGACAACAAGGACTTTATTCACATCGTTTCGGGCTTGTCCGAGGGTGACATGGTGTTGACCAATCCGCCACTCGAAGAAGCGGGCAAGAACGCCTTGCAAGCCGGCGATGAAGCTGTCGAATCGGTGCCGGGCGATACCTCAGATACCGCCTCTTCTTCGGATAAGACGGATACAACGCCTCGCTCAACC
>CAZJCN010000475.1:0-1992 GCA_964544195.1 uncultured Phycisphaeraceae bacterium
TGGACAGCCGCTCCCGGATATTCTCATCGGTGGTCTGCGAGACCAGCCCGCGTTCGGCGAGGACGTCATACAGATTGGTATTCAGTGTGGTCATGGCACGGGTAGTTTACCGGATACTCTTGTGTTGCAGGCCTACATATTAGTGGGCATTGAATTGTATGTGACGGCCTGTAGGTCCTTATCATGTTGTCCTTAGAGTCTTTCCCGGAGCAAGGGGTATCAAATATGCGGTTGCAGAATAACATGCGTGGCGTGCTGCTTGGTGGACTGCTTCTTGTGGTTGGCTTATTGAGGCTTGTTGGGGTGGTTTATGCTGAAACTCCAGACCGCCCACCCAACATTATTTTCATTATTGCTGACGATCAGGATCCGGACCGGTTCGGATTCCTCAACGGCAAGTCGCTGACGCCGAACATTGACCGGCTGGCTAATGAAGGAATCTATTTCAGCCGGGCCTATGTCTCGTCCAGCGTCTGTTCGCCCAGCCGGTATACCTGTCTGACCGGTCAGTATGCCAGTCGGTGCAAAGAGCCCGAGTTTACCAGAGACATCACGCCGGAAGGGATGACGCTGGTTCGCTGGAACATCGCGATCGGTGAGAACCAGTGGACCCTTCCCAAGTTATTGCAGCGGTCGGGCTATGTCACCGGCATGGTGGGCAAATGGCATGTGGGAAGTGTCCCACGTGCGCCGGGCAAACCCTTGCAACCCGGGGCTGATCCTGCCGACCCGGCTGTCATCGCGCGACTCAAGGCGAACCAGCAGGTCGCTTGCGACACCATCCGCCGAGAGGGCTTTGATTTTGTAAAACACGTCTACGGCGGCAACCCGTTGGACGACCGGGAACTGATCCATGCCGGGTTGGCCACCCACCATATGGAATGGCTGACACAGGCCGGGCTTGAGTTCATCGAGCAGAATCATGACCGGCCGTTCTTCCTTTATTTCGCGGTTACGCTGCCTCACTGGCCGAGCGGGATCGAGGCATTGAAGTCCGATCCCACGCTAACCCCGCTTGGCAAGATCGATCAGCCCATTACGGGTGTGCAGCCTTCACGCGAATCCGTCATGCAGCGTTGCAGAGAAGCGGGCATCCCCGAGGTGCTCTGGGACGCGACCTGGCTGGACGACGGGGTCGGTTCGCTCATGGCCAAGCTCGAAGAACTGAGCATTCAGGACGACACAATCATTATCTACTTCAACGATCACGGTGCCGGACCGGGCAAGGGGACGTGCTACGAAAGCGGCCTAATCACGCCCACTATGGTGTACGGCCCCGGTCGTGTCGTGCCCCGGACCTGCGACCTGATGATCCAGAATATCGATTTCACACCCACAATCCTTGATCTTGCGGGTATTGAACCACCCGACGAGATGGTGATCGACGGCAAATCATTTAAGCCGATACTTGAGGGCAGTAACGAACCCATCCACGAGTCTGTTTACTCGGAAATCGGTGTGACGCGCGCGATTACCCGAGCAGACGGATGGAAGTATCTTGCTTATCGAGTCCCCCCGAGTTTACAACGGACACTCGAAGAGCGGCTGGCCGATCAGGAAAAAGAACTGCAGAAGATTTTTCAGTCACAGCCATGGACAAAACAAGCAGGTTGGGGGCCAGACCCACAGGCCCGGTATTTCCACTTGGCGATGGCGCCCGGTGGGGCATTCATGGAGCGATTGGTGTTTATGAAGCCTGTGCCCTTTGCGCCCAACTATTTCGACGAGGACCAGCTCTACAACCTCAAGGAAGACCCCTTGGAAACGACCAACCTCGCCAAGGACCCAGCCTATGCCGACAAGTTGGCTGAAATGAAAGCCGACTTGAAAAAGTACTTGGACCGGTTGCCGGGCACCTTTGCCGAACTGAAGCCTGAGTAAAAGATTGCCGCAGGCCGAGATGTCCGGATCAGACCTCGGTTGTTTGCTTCGCTTTGGCTTGTCGTGATTCTCGCCGACGGTCGGATTCTTTGAGCAGGCGTTTGCGCATCC
>CAZJCN010000476.1:0-1986 GCA_964544195.1 uncultured Phycisphaeraceae bacterium
TTGCCCCTTTACGCTTCGCGTCGGCGATCAGGTATTCGAGCTTGCGTGTCTTGTTTCCGCCGAACGCCAACCCGGTCAGATCGTCGCGCTTGATGTAGATCTTTGGACCGCCAAGTTGCTCGGTCAGACGCGGCAGCGGGTGTAGGGGGGTGGGCAGGGTGGCGAAACGCTCGCGAGGTTGGCTGAAAAAATCGGGCATCACTCGGCCTTGATTAGGAGCAACGGGGTCTTGTCACGACCGATAGTTTACCGCACCACGGCCAACACGCCGTTGACCATCAGACGACGCGCCGAATCCGGGTCATACCCGAAGATGCCCCAGTGTTCACATCCCGCCATCGCCGCGGTCAGGTCTTCCGGGGAATACACCACTGCCACACGTCCGTCGATCTCGATCGACTGAAGCCGAGGCTCCGTCGATTGTCCCATCTGCCGCAGCGCGAAACGGCTGAACGTCACCCGACGGTTGTCGTAGGCGTTCGTCCCCAGTCCTTGACCGGTATAGATGGGGTCTTCGGCTTTCAACGGTGTTATGGCTTTATCGGGGAAGACCTGCCGGAGCATCTTTTGCGCCGACTCGACCGCCACGCGCGTTCCGCCGGCCGCGTCCACCCAGAGCGTGCCCCCGTTCTCCACCCATGCCCGCAGTGCCGACGCCTGTCCGTCGCTCAGCGAACCTTCTTCTGAGGTGGTCAGATACGCCAACGGTTGGTCCGTCAATTGGTCCGCATCAAATGTTTGGATTTTCAGATCAATCCCGTGATCGCGGGCCAGTATCGCTCGCAACTGCTTCAACGCTGCCGGCTCCGGATCATACGCCCCGCTGTGCCGTACTCGCGCAACGCGAACAATCTCTCCCGATACCGGGTTGGGCATAAGGATGTGGTTCGTGTGTAAACGGGTCCGCCTCGATTCCGTGCCCACGGCATAGAGATAGAGGTTGGACAACAAAGCAAAGCAGTCCGCAAACCGGGCGGAGTCTCGGCTCTGCAGGCCGCGACCGATGTCCTGCTCAAGCACCACGATCAGCGGACGCACGCCGTTGTGTATCATCCGCATCGGCACCGTCCGATTCAGTTTTGTGTGCAGGTCATAAAACGGGTGGAAGTCCGCGACCGGCTCAAACTTGCGACCGGGATACAACAGCGAAACCAATGCTTCGCACGACCCGGCCAGCCGGTTGAACGGCGATTCCGGGTTGACCACCAGCATCCCGCCGGCATCCAGATACGACCGCAAAGTTTGAATCTGCTCAGTGGGCAGGGTGAAAGGCTCGTGGGTTGACCAATACAAGATCGGTGATTCGCTCAGCTCGTGAACCGATTGATCGAGGGTGATCACCTGCCAAGTCGTATCGACCTCGTACAACGTCGAGGCATATTCCGAGAAGTTCCACAGATCGTTCGGCCGATTGTTCCACGCCCCATCGAAACGAAGCTTCGACACCGCCACCGGTTGTAACGCCTCAGCCAGGTACAGCAGCGCAAACCCGGTCGAAAGCAGCGTGCCTTGTTGCCCGGCAGGATCACGCCATAGCCCATCCGGGTCCTGCCGGTTGAGCATCTCCGCGGTGATCGTGCGGTACCAGTCGATGTCGTTGAATGTTCGTCGGCCGGTGATCTGCCCGACGCGCTGAATGGTCCACATGTAGTAGTACCAGTCGGCATAAGGGCTGTCGTTCGGGTCGAAGTGTTCATCGAGCCAATGGATTCCTTTACTCAGTTCCCTTGATACCGACTGTCCTGATCGATTCTGCCTTGAGCTATATAACGCACGCTCTGACAGGCTCAATGCAACCACACCGGCCGCGGTCATCGGCCCGGTGACCGTGGATCGTCGATTGACTGTCTTCGCATCATCCATGTTGCCTTTCGGTTCCGTGGCAGGCCCCTGCGCGATGCCGATGGCCCAGCCCGCCGGCTCGTCGCCCGGCGTGCGCTGCTGAGTTCGACGCCAGTGCTGATCGATAGGTTTCCAGACCGATTT
>CAZJCN010000477.1:0-1986 GCA_964544195.1 uncultured Phycisphaeraceae bacterium
AAATCGGTCTGGAAACCTATCGATCAGCACTGGCGTCGAACTCAGCAGCGCACGCTGGGCGACGAGCCGGCGGGCTGGGCCATCGGCATCGCGCAGGGGCCTGCCACGGGACCGAAAGGCAACATGGATGATGCGAAAACGACCAACCGGCGCTCCACGGTTACCGGGCCGATGACCGCGGCGGGTGTGGTTGCATTGAGCCTGTCAGAGCGTGCGTTAAAAGGCCCACAACAGGTTCGGCCGGGATATTCGGTGTCAACGGAACTGAGCAAGGGGATCCGCTGGCTCGATGAACACTTCGATCCGAACGACAGCCCCTACGCCGACTGGTACTACTATATGTGGACGATCCAGCGCGTCGGACAGATCACCGGCCGACGAACATTCCACGGCATCGACTGGTACCGAACAATCACCGCGGAGATGCTCAATCGGCAGGACCCGGACGGTCTTTGGCGTGATCCCGGGGGACAACAGGGCACGCTGCTTTCGACCGGTTTTGCACTGCTGTATCTGGCCGAGGCGCTGCAGCCCGTCGCGGTGTCGAAGCTTCGTTTCGACGGGGCGTGGAACAATCGACCGAACGACCTGTGGAACTTTTCGGAATACGCCTCCACGGTGTACGAGGTCGATACAACCTGGCAGGTGGTCACGCTGGACCGGTCAGTTCATGAATTGAGCGATTCGCCGATCATTTACCTGTCAACGCACGAGCCGTTCGTTCTATCCAATGAGCAAATAGGAACCCTGCGGGCTTATCTGGATGCGGGAGGGATGCTGGTGATCAATCCGGAGTCGCCGTTCAGCCGACTGGCCGGGGCGTGCGAATCGCTGGCATCGTCGTTGTATCCCGGTCGCAAGCTCGAACCGGTCGCGGACTTTCATCCGTTTTACGATCTGCACAAGAAGCTGAAGCGGGCGTTGCCGATGCGGATGATTCATAACGGCGTGCGACCGCTGGTGGTGGTGCTTGAGCAGGACATCGGTCGTGGGCTGCAAAGCCGAGACCCGGCCCGGTTCGCGGATGGCTTTGCCTTGTTGTCCAACCTGTACCTCTATGCGGTGGGCACGGAATCGAGGCGGACCCGCCTGCAGACGAATCATGTCTTGATGCCGGGCACGGTGTCGGGACACATCATCCGAGTGGCGCGTGTGCGGTACGCCGGGGATTACGATCCTGAGCCGGCGGCGTTGAAACAGTTGCGTGCGATGCTGGCCCGTGACCACGGGATCGATCTGGAAGTTCAAACGCTTGATGCGGATCAGTTGTCGGATCAACGCCTGGCGTATCTGACCACGTCGGGCGAAGGCTCGCTTACCGAGGCACAGGCGTCGGCATTACGGGCATGGGTTGAGGGTGGGGGCACGCTCTGGGTGGATGCGGCGGGCGGGACGCGCGTAGCGGTCGAATCGGCCCAGCGGATGCTCCGGCAGGTCTTTCCCGATCAAGCCATCACACCGATGAAAGCTGATCACCCCGTGTACACCGGCAAGGGATTGGGGCCCGATGCCTATGACAACCGCCGGGTGACGTTCAGCCGGTTCGCGCTGCGACAGATGGGGCAGACGACGGTGCCTCGGCTTGAGTCGATCGAGATCGGCGGGCGTGTGGCGGTGGTGTATTCGCCGGAAGACCTGACCGCGGCGATGGCGGGGTGTGAACACTGGGGCATCTTCGGGTACGACCCGGATTCGGCGCGTCGGCTGGCGATCAACGGCGTGCTGGCGGCGGTGCGGTAAACTACATGCCGTGATTGTGGCACGATCTCCTATACCAAGGCCGAACGATGTCTGATTTCTTCAGCCAACCCCGCGAACGATTCGCCACCTTGCCGACCCCCTTTCACCCGTTGCCGCGCCTGACCGAGCGCCTCGGCGGGCCGAAGATTTACATCAAGCGCGACGACCTGACGGGATTGGCGTTCGGCGGGAACAAGACACGCAAGCTCGAATACCTGATCGCCGACGCGAAGCGTAAAGGGGCAA
>CAZJCN010000478.1:0-1984 GCA_964544195.1 uncultured Phycisphaeraceae bacterium
TATTCGAGCATGGCCGGGTCGTACGCCTCACCGAGAAATTCGCACAGACTGCGCAAGCAATAATCTGGATCTGTCAGCAAGTCCTCGTATTTCAGCGTAAAAACCCTCTCGGGCCCAAGTGCCTCGGTCATCCGGTTCAACTCGTTTAGGTATCGGTGCCAGCGCAGTGCCGCCGGGTAAACCAATTTAGGCCCGAAGCGAGCGTCGATGGTGGATAGCGCACAGTCGCGACCATCCCGGACGATATGGATGAACTTCGCCTCAGGGAAACCTTCGTGGATGGCTCGCCAGAACAACGTGTTGTGTGGGGTCTTTTCGCCCCATCTTGGTTTACCCTGTCCGTCTGCCCAAGCCCGTAGTACCGCCTCGTACACACCGTGAAAATCTTGCCTTCGAATACGCTGTAAAACCGCCTCGACACTCGGCGGATTGGACCAATCTCGAAAAACACGCATCGCCAGAACATCACGGACCAGCCGATGCAGATTCGCCGTATCATTCAATGGCTCATAATGATGCCGCCACGGCCAGAATACGTTGTATATGTGAGCTTCGTAAGGCACACAGATGCGCGGATGGCTGTTCATCATCCGGCTCAGCAGTGATGTTCCCGAACGCGGACAGCCCACAATGAAGATTGGCTTTTCGCTGGAGGCCGAATCGGTCATGACTAAATCATTATCGGTTAATTAAATCCAGATTACACCCCATATTCGCCAGATCCATAAAAAGACCTGCTCGAATTGGAAGTCTCCCGTCCGAGAATTGAATAAAAAGCCGGACCCAACTAATCAGGTCCGGCGAACAAACTTGGCAATGTCCACGATAAGTTAGAACTACCTGATCAATCAGAACGGCGGAGGCGGAGCGCCTGGACCTTGCGGCTGGGTGCCCGGACCACCCGGCCCCTGCATCTGGGCCTTGATGTCGTTGACGGTACCCACCACGAACTTGACGACATCGTTGGGCACATATAAACGACCGGCTGCACTGGTGTCCTGCAATCCCATTCCCACAGCGACAGGTGGCAGATCCTGCGGCTGAATCGGGGGTACGCCGAACATCATCGCCATGGGACCCACGGTTTCTGCAACACCACCAATACTGAGATAGACCTCTGCCACCGCACTGCCGGGTATCGCGTGTTGGCGAATCTGGGCAATGGGATCACCTGATCCCAACCCGTCGCTGGTCTTTACAGTCTTAAGCGCGTTGCTCATCAATTGCTGATCAAGCGTGGTCGTGGACACGTAGAAACCATCGGTCTGCGCCGCGTATCCGTTGAAGTTGGTGAACATCTGCATGAACCCGGCAGCAGGACCCATCTGCATCATCAGCTCGGGCGGCATCTGCATCTGCATGGAATACTGATCGACCTGCACCCCGTCGAGCTGCAGGGCGTTTTCCGTGTAGGACGTGGCATAGGTCATGCTCGGCATCGCCCCACCCTCCTGCATCGGCATGGGCATCGCCATCGGCAACTCGAAACCGTTGAGGCTGGTGAGGTATTCTTTGGTCGCCTGCATGTACGCTTCAGGATCTTCGACACGATAGGTCTGAAGGATACTCAAACCGCCTGCGCCCCCCATCAATGCACCCGGCTCGGGCGTATATAACACGCCAGCATACTGCTGCATCTGCTTAATCAAAGGCAAAGCCTTGCGGTATAGTTCGATCTGCTGGTTACCTTCAGGCAATGCGCTGAGCGCCGCTTCCATCAGTTCGCTGCAGGCGATGGCCTTGGCATCGAACGCCCCAGCCAAGATATAAGAACCCTTCGGGAGGCGCGAGAGCATCGACGAAAGCCCATCACCCCCGCCGGGCAGATATTGCATGACTTCGGAATCGGCTTTGAAGTTGACGGCCGTCGTGAACCCGACGCCCTGATCCGACAGGTCCAGTGTGACGACAAGGCCTTGTGAGCTGTTGAGGATTGCTTTGCCGGACTTGGCGTACAGGGCCATCGCGGCTTGCATAGTCGCCA
>CAZJCN010000479.1:0-1982 GCA_964544195.1 uncultured Phycisphaeraceae bacterium
TGGACCGGGACGAGGACGATGACGAGGGCATCCACTACGAGCCGAACCGCCCGTTTCGATGAACAATAAGTGGGAATCCGTCCAAAAATTTGCCGATTTTTCACGCGATACCCGTCCGTCACCCACCGGATCGGCTAAAGTATGGCATTGTCATGAAACCCGCAGAACTGATTACTCCACCTTCCGAGCAGGCGTCGGTGGCGGTCGCTGAGCAGGCTGTCAACGCTCCGGAAGCGCCTGTACCTGCCAAGCCACGCCCAAAGCTTCCGGCCCCGCCCAAAGTCGGGTGGTTCAAACGCAAGCTCCACCGGCTGGAAGCCCGGATCTCCCGACTATCGACCAGGAACAACTTCTGGCACCGTGTCTGCTCTTGGGTGTTCCTGCCCTTGGCGTATCGGAGCGGGATCAAGTTCAAGCATGTGGCCAAGGATTCTTTCTCCGTGATCCTGCCGTTTCGCCGGTTCAACAAGAACTGGTACTCAGCCATGGCCGGCGCTTCGCTGCTAGCCAACTCGGAGGTCGCCGGAGGCATGTTTGTCTTCGGCAAGTGCGGCGGGGATTACACCGTCGTCTGCAAACACTTGGACTACAAGTTCCTCCGCCCGTGCTACGGCCCGGCGATCTATAACATCCACCCACGCGAAGACATCGAAGAGCTGGTCAAAAAAGGCGGCGAGTTCAACATCACGCTCGACATGACCGTCGTGCAGGCGGTTCATAAGAAAGACAAGCCCGAGCCTCGCGTCGGCAAAGCCGTGATCACGTTCCATGTCACCCCGAAGGCACAGGTCCGGGCACGACGGTATCGTCGGCTGAAACGGCTGACCGGCAATCCGAGCTGAATCCCCTGACATCTAAAACGGGAAGTAAGGTAGCCGCAGGTTCACATACCGTGGTCAAGGAATCGTTACACTCTTAACCATGACCAGCAGCCCGCATTCACAAGACAAGCAACCGCCTGTGCCCATGCGGGGCGCAATGGCGGCCGTCATGTGGGCGGTATTTTTAGGCTGCTCCTGGACGTGGGTGATCGGGATGTTTTTGCCCGTGCTGCTCGTGCGGGATTACGGGCTGTGGGGATGGGTGGCGTTTGCCGTGCCGAATGTACTGGGGGCCGGGGCGATGGGCTTCGTGCTGAAAAGTCCCGAAGCGAGCCAACGGCTGGTTCAACAACACGGCCCGGCGTGTCGATGGTTCAGCCTGGTGACCGTTGCGTATCAAGCGTACCTGATCGGCGCCCTGGCCGGACCGGCCGGGCTGAGTGCGGCCGGGATGATCGTGCTCATCATCCTGTGTCTCGGTCGACTGCAACACACGCGCGATGTCATCGCAGCCCTGATCGTGTTTGCGATATCGGTCGGTTTGTTTCTGTATGCCCAGATGACCGGCGACCTGTGGCAACACCTGGACCCGACCGCTAACCCGGGGCGGCTGTCACGGATGGACCTGTGGATGTTCATCCCGGCAGCGTTGTTCGGGTTTGCACTGTGTCCGTATCTGGACCTGACGTTTCACCGTGCACGACAGGCCACCACGCCGGGGACGGGGCGGACGGCATTCGCACTGGGCTTCGGCGTGTTTTTTCTCTCGATGATCGTGTTTTCACTGGCGTATGCCGGGACGTTGGAAAACGTAACCGGGCATATCGGGATGGATCTGGCACCGAAGCTCTGGCCTGCGGTGTTGGTGCAACTGATTGTTCAAGGTGGGTTCACCGTCGCAGTACACCTACGCAGTCTTTCCGTGAATCGGAGCCGAGGGACCGAGTTCGCGATGGTGATTGCGGTTGCGATCGGGTTGATGCTCGGGCTGGGAGCACTGCTTCTGGATGGAGAGCCGGGGCCGTGGATCCGCTGGCAATTCGTCACCAGTGTGACCGAGCTGGGATACCGTGCGATCCTGCTCCTCTACGGCACGGTATTCCCGGCCTATGTTCTGATCTGCATGACACCGACTTACCGACAGGTTTCGCACAAATCCCG
>CAZJCN010000480.1:0-1981 GCA_964544195.1 uncultured Phycisphaeraceae bacterium
GCGGCGTGGTCGTTGGTCGGATCGGCGGCCAGTGCCCGTTCGTAGACCTCAGCCGCCATCGCTGGCTTGCCCAACATCGCCCAGCAGGTCGCCGTGGCGCGCATCACGTCGGGGCGCAGTTGATCCACGGGATCCAGCTTCGCCAAGCTCATCAACGCCCGCTCCGGCTTGTTGGCACGACGGAGCAATCCCGACTGCTTGAGGATGTAGGCCGTGCGCGTTGAAGTTTCACGCTCCGACAACACCTCCAACGCTCGCTCGATCTGATCCAACGCCATCGACAGCTTGTTCTGGCTGGCGTAGATATCTGACAGCAGGGCGTAGGCGCGGTGGCACTTGGAATCTCGACGCAGCGCCCCGAGCAGCGTGGTCACCGCGGAGTGATCATCACCGAGCTTGTGCTGGACGTTGGCCAGGTACACCGCGTACTCGCTGTTCCCCGGCTCGATACTCAAAGCCGTCTCGTAGTGCGTCTTGGCGCGTTCGAGTTCTCTCAGTTTGTAGGCAACCGTCCCGGCCAACACATGCACCCCCGCCTGCCTCGGTTCCAGCTCAAGCGACTTCTCGAACGCCTCCAGCGCCGCTTCCCCATGGTTGGCATACGCCAACACCTGCCCGCGCAGCAGGTACGCCGCAGCCGATTCCGGGTATTGCGCGATCAGGCCGTCCAACCGTTCAAGAATCGGCTGCACGTCGCGCCCGTGCTCCATCGCCTGTCCGAACAGGTCGCCCAGCTCAGCCAACTGGTCTTGCAAAGCCGTGTCCTGGGCAGCCGAGGGTACCGACAGTTCGGGGACGATCGGCTTCCTCACTCCACGCCCACCGCCGCGCCAGGCAAACCAGCCCAGCACCAGCAACACGACAAGAGCCGCCAACACCCACGTCCAAGCCCCACCGTGGGTACGTGGATTGGTACATGAACGTGCCCGAGTGCTGCGATAAGGAGGTTGCGTCTTCACAACTCAAGCGTAACGCTTCCCGCGCACGCCGCAATCCCAGACCCGCTCGGCCAATCCGCTGTCTGGCACTCGTGAAGGTCAGGACATCGCCCGGGATTCGTCCCGCTTATCGGAGGGTACATCGGGCAAAAGCCATTGGGTCGGCTGGACCACGGGTTCGGCATAGCGGTTCGTCCGGACCTCCGCCATCGGCGGCTGATCGGCCCGTGGCGACAGCCCCGGTGACGAGATCGTGCCCGCCAACAGCAGCCCCACGTACACCCACACGCTGTAACGAACCCAACTGCGCATCGCATCTCCTGCCGAGGATAGATTAACCATCCAATTCAAACCGGCAGCAGGCAAATAAAAAACCAAAAAACTCCATCAACCACCCGTGCCATGGGATCGCGCAGCCGGGGCAGCCCACCGAGCCTATAATCACGCTCCACCCATGCTAGAACTCAGCCGGACCACCCGTTTCTGTCTCAACGACCCGCCCGGTCAACCCGCCGGCAAGCACAACACATTTGCCGCCTGGCCGGCGATGCGCGGGCTGGGACGTTACTACGAGCTGACCGTCACCTGCCAGGGGCAGGCCGATCCTCTCACGGGCTACTTCATCAACATCAAGCACATCGACCAGGCGGTGCATCAACACGCGCTACCGATCTTTCACCAGGCCCTGACCTCGCAGCCGGACGGCGAGGTGCCCGTCGGCAATGTCATGCAACGGCTGGTCGAAACACTGGACCCCGCCCTGCACCACACGGTCGGACAGGTCGGCCTGCGACTGACCCCGACGTATCTGATCCAGATCCGGAGCCACGACATGGACCACGTCCTGATCCGTCAACAATACGAGTTCTCCGCCGCGCATCGGCTTCACGTCCCGTCCATGAGCGATGAAGCCAACCGGCAGGTCTTCGGCAAATGCAACAACCCCGCCGGCCACGGGCACAACTACCGCCTCGAAGTCGTCGTCCGGTCCCGGATCGATGAGTATGGCCGAACGCTGGACGTCGCCGCACTCGATCAACTCG
>CAZJCN010000481.1:0-1970 GCA_964544195.1 uncultured Phycisphaeraceae bacterium
GATCGCGGAGACCGGCGTCGATCGGATCTCCGTCGGAGCCCTGACTCATTCGGCCCCGGCGCTGGATCTGGGCTTGGATATGTCGTGATGAACGAGACACTGACCCACGCCGACATCGCCCTGCTGTCGCAACTCCTTGAAGCCCGTGGCCGATCGTTATCCGTTGTCGAGCTTGCTTCCACGCTGGGTGGGGGCACGAGTTCGATCACCCGACAACTGGATAAACTCGAACGCCTTGGCTGTGAGCTGATGCGCGACCCACACGCGGTCGGGTTGATCCGTACCGGGCTTGGGGTCTGGCCGGATTACCTGGACTTCGCCTTATCACAGGCCAGACCACGCGAGGTCGAGGTATACCGGACCACGATGAGTACGCAGGACATCGCCAAGTCGAGGGCTGACCAATTGTTGGTTGCGCTCGCTGACGAGCAGACCGGAGGTCGGGGCCGACTGGGTAGACGCTGGCATGCCCCGGCAGGATCGGGGGTGTTGTTCAGCATGACGCATCAGACTGAAACCAGCCACCCGGTGTCGATCGATCGCGTCTCATTTTTGACAGCCGTAGCGGTGGCTCGCGGGATCGAATCGGCGGCGGGTGATAAGTCCGTGCAGATTAAATGGCCGAACGATCTTCTCGTCCACGGCCGAAAAATCGCTGGGATTCTTGTTGAAGCGATCGGGAAGAAGGATGGTCGGACTTCCGCGCTGGTGATCGGCGTCGGGATCAACGTGGACCTCGTTCCCGAACACCGCGAACAGATGCCCGAAGCATTACGCGACCGGGTCACGAGTTTCAGGCTGGAGGGGTGGCCGGCCGATCGGCTGCTCGTGGCCGAACGGGTCATCACGGAGATCGATCGCCACCTGCTGGCCACCGACATCCGACCAGTGATCGAGGAATGGCGGGCGCGAAATCTATACCGTGATCAGCCGATCCGGCTTGCGACCGGCGGGCACACCGTGGAGGGAACCGTGCTGGACCTCGACCCGGACGAAGGCCTGATCGTCCGGCGTAATACCGGTGAGATCGTTCAACTGCCGGCGGCGACCACCACCGTATTGCCGTAGAGACCATGCATATCGGATCAAACAGAGTCTGATTGTGCCAGCTTGACCAGCACGTCCAGCCCACGTTCGAGGGTGTCGTCGTCACAGGCGTAACTGATACGGAAGTGCGTGTCACGCTCGCTGAACACGTTGCCGGGAATAATCAGCACGTTGTTTTCGATGGCGCGTTTCACGAACTCGGTGCCGGAAAGACCGAGATGTTCCGGGACTTTAGGGAACGCATAGAACGCCCCGCCGGGATGAGCCAGCTCGTAGTGCGGGGCAAGCCGTTCGATAAGTCGATCTCGCTTTCGACGGTAAGCCTCGACCTGCTCGGACATGTCCACGCCCAACGCCACCAGACCCGCGGCCTGTGTCATCGACGGGGCGCAGACAAACGAATACTGTTGGAGCTTGGTCATCTCGGCAATGACAGGTGCCGGCCCGACCGCGTAGCCCAGACGCCAACCGGTCATCGCGTAGCTCTTGGAAAAGCCTTTTAGAAGAAGCACGTTCGGGCTGTAATCCAACGGGGAGGGGGCTACCAGTTCTTCGGGTCGGCCGGGCAGTGAGGTTTTTTCGTAGCAGAAGGTGTCGTAGATCTCGTCGCTGACCAGCAGCAGGCCGTGTCGATTCGCCAGCTCGGCAACCTGACGACAGAGTTCGGCGTCGGCCACGGTCCCGGTCGGGTTGGACGGGGAGTTGAACAGCAGCATCTTCGTCCGCTGAGTAATCAACGGCTCGATCCGCTCCGGGCGCAGCTGGAAGTCGGGGTAAGTATCCACAAACACGGGCGTGCCCCCGGTCAATCGGACCAGGTGCTTGTACATGACGAAGTAGGGATCGGGGATCAGCACTTCGTCGCCGGGCTGAACACAGGCCAGCATCAGCAGGACTAACGCGCCCGACACGCCGGAGGTCAC